>JAKSIB010000008.1 GCA_024399065.1 Fibrobacter sp.
AAGAAGGCAAAGCTCGGTCCTAAGGCTCTCGCCAAGATCGAAGCTGAAAAGGCTGCCAAGGCTGCTGCTGAAGCAGAAGCTGCAGCTGCTGCAGAAGCTCCGGCTGAAGCTGCTGAAGCACCGGCAGAAGCTTAATCCAAGCTTTTTGAATGAGTCTCGCGCAGTAACCCTGCACGAGGCTTTTTTCAAAGGAATCGCAAGGTTCCAAACCCCCTTTGCAACCACCTTCCATATACAGTATCCGCTTTTTAGTTTACTGTAGTCAGATTCCCACCCACGTCTTTAATGTCTGAATCCGAAGCACAAGAAGAGTATATCACCGTATGTCAGCTCATGCGCACTCATGGCGTAAAAGGCTACATCAAGGCGATGCCTCTGACTCACGACCTCACCCGTCACGAGAAGCTTACGGATGTGATGCTAAAAAAGACCAATAGCGAACTGGTTAAACTGACGGTGGAAGATTCCAGGCTGGCAAACAACTTGTGGCTGCTTAAATTCAAGGGGTACGACACACCAGAGTCCATCACCCACTTTGTCAATGGCGACATCATGATTCCTGAATCTGAACGCCTGCCTGCCCCCGAGGGCGAGTACTACATTGACGACCTGGCTGGATTCCGTGTCAAACTGGAAGACGGCCGTGATGTTGGAGAGGTCATTGAGGTTCAAGAACTCCCCTCCGTCTATGCCTTCCAGATCAAGTTTGATCTGGAGTACCAGAAAGAGTTTTCCGCTCAACCTATTCTAGCCCCCTGGGTCGACGACTGCATCTTGGAAATCGACGAAGAAGGCGAGAGCATTACCTGCGGCGCAGACTACCTCAAGAGTATGTGCCCGGGGGAAAAATGAAGATAGATTGTATCACCATTTTTCCTGAAATGTTCACTCCCATGAAGTCTTCTATCATGGGCAGGGCTCAGAATAAGGGGCTTATGGAATTCAACACTGTCTACCTGCGAGACTTCGCAATCAATGACTACGGTCAGGTAGACGACGTTCCCTACGGCGGCGAGCCGGGCATGGTCATCCGACCGGAACCTCTGGCTAAAGCTATTCGCAGTACGGGCGTCAAGGAAGACGGCGGCAAGGTCATCTATTTGACTGCAGACGGCGTGCCTTTCACCCACAAACTGGCAGAGGAGCTTTCCCACGAAAGTCACCTGGTGCTGGTATGCGGGCACTACAAGGGTATCGACGACCGCATCCGCCAGTCCGAAGTGGATTTGGAAATTTCCATAGGCGACTTCGTTGTCAGTGGTGGTGAATTGCCCGCCATGCTGGTAACAGACGCAGTGGTCCGCCTTATCGACGGCGCACTCGGCAACCGAGAATCCGGTGATACCGACTCCTTTGCCCAGGGCGTACTAGGATGGCCGGTCTACACCCGTCCGGAAGTTTTTGAAGGGAAAAAGGTTCCAGATGTGCTTTTATCGGGCCATCACAAGAACATTGCAGCCTGGAGGCGTCAAGAATCGTTAAAAAGAACGGCAGAAAGGCGCCCAGACATCTTTAAAAATCTCGAAAGAGATACTAAATTTGGCATCAAATAATTAACTGAGGTACATTATGTCCCTGAATATCGAAGCAATCCAGAATGAAAACGTGAAGACCGACCTTCCGGAATTCCGCGCTGGCGACACCGTCACCGTTAACGTCAAGGTTATTGAAGGCACCAAGGAACGTATCCAGCCGTTCAAGGGCGTTGTCATCCAGGTCAAGAACTCTGGCATTTCCAAGACCATCACCGTTCGTAAGATGTCCAACGGCGTTGCTGTTGAACGTATCTTCCCGGTCAACTCTCCGCGTATCGCTAACATCCTCCTGGATCGCCCGGGTAAGGTTCGTCAGTCTCGCATTTACTACATGCGCGACCTCCGCGGTAAGGCTGCTCGTATCGACGAACGTCAGTAATCTTTACTGCTATCGGTAGTCCGACCATGAAAACGGTGGATTCCCGGCAACATATAATCCCGCCCAATCGTATTCACGTGAAGGCGGGATTTGTTGTTTATACTCCGGATAGCGACGAACGGAGTATCGTCATCCTGAACGACGGGGAACTGGCAGCTCGCAACAAAGACAATCACAACGAAATTGTTTTCACCATGCATCCAGGTGACCTCGTAGGTGTGGCCGCCCTCTTGGAGCGTGAGCCTTTCCATCACGAACTTGTGGCTACCAAGGATTCCACCATCACCATCGTCAACGAAGAGTGCATGGAATCCGAACTGCATCGTCTGCCGGTATGGCTTCTTGCCGTTATCAAGACCCTTTCTGCAAAGACCCGTAAGCTGAAGTATGCAGCCCGCCAGTCCAACGTGCAGAACACCTTGAAGAGCCTGGCAGAGTACTGCAGCCACAAGCCAGCAAAGACTCCGCAGTCTCTCACCGAGATGATCCAGGAATACGCCTGGCTTACACGCATCCCCAGCGACTCCGTGCAAGAGGATTTCAAGTCCCTCATCCGCAGGCACCTGCTGCAGCTTACGAAAATCGACGGCCGTGCGATTTGCAAAATCCCCGACCCGTTCCTCCTGAAAATTTTCATCGACTACCTGACTTCTGTGGAGAAGTGCGAAACCTTCGCACCCTACAAGCTGACGCTTTACCAGAAAAAGGTTCTGGTGTTCCTGTCCACCATGGACGCTGGCGTCAAGAAGGATGGTCCGGGGTGGCTTGCCTTCATAAAGCAGAACGACCCCAAGGCCGATGTAACAGAATGGATTCACCTGGTCAAGTTGGGTTGGTTCAAGCCCGTAGATGAAGACAACTTCGCTGTCGATACAAACAAAGTAACATACTTCTTGAAAGCCCTGCGCTACGAGACCAACATTCGGGGGGTCGTATAATGAATCTTTCCGAAGGTCAATTCCTCTGCAAGGAAGGAGATTCCAAGGACGCCCTCTACATCGTAAAGGACGGTCTCCTCAAGGGATCTTCTACCCACACAAGCAAGGTTAACAACTACGGTCCCGGCTCCCTGATTGGGGAATTCAGCTTAATCGAGGGTACGCCTTGCGATGAAACTATCCAGGTCATGGAAGACGCTGCAATCCAGGAAATTCCTCACGTTGCCTTGAAGAATATCCTGGACGAAGAACCAAGCTGGCTCCGCTCCATTTTGACATTCCTCACCGGACGTTACCATATTGCCGAAGAAGCAAACCAGAAGAACAGCCGCGTCATGGCCTTGCCCACTCTTCTGTACTTGCTGAAATCCCATCTGGAAAACAATCCGAACCAAAAGATTTCTCTTCCGGAAGTCATCAAGGAAATCAACATCCTGGTGAACTTGGGTCGCGAAGATATCCAGGAACTTCTGTCCGCATTGGAAGGCCTAGATGTGCTCAAGGTTCACGGCGACGAAATCTTTGTAGATAGCCCCCGCGTCATCGGGCTTCTGTACGAGACAATCCAGTACCGTGCTACTAAGAAGAAGGTTTCTCCCAACATTCTTTCCATGACGGAACAGATGATCCTTACCGCCATCATGAAGGCCGTACAGGAAAGCCACGAGCCGCTGAACAACGGTGTTTGCGTCGTCACCACCGATACCATCAAGGCTACCGCCAAAAAGGCAATGCACGGCATGACCGTCACCATGCTCACCATCCAGCCCTTGGTTCAGCGCGGTCTCATAAAGCCCTCCATTCCCGTGGACTTCGGCGATCCCACCATCCCTCTGGAATCCATCGGTTTCTTCTACTGTGATTTCGAGAAGATCATGGATATGCTGGAATTGAACCGCATATTCCCGCAATTGGACAAGAAGCTGGTCTAATCGTTCCGCGGTTTTTACTATTTTATTTCCGTAATTATTAAACCCCTTACATAAAGGTTATTCAAATGAAACTTTCCGCACTTCTCATCTCCCTCGCTTCCGTTGCAGCTTTTGCTCAGGATGCAGCAGCAGAACAGCAGCCCAGCGCTTTGGGTGGTTTCCTTCCGCTGATCCTCATGTTCGTCGTGATGTGGTTCTTCTTCATCCGCCCACAGAGCAAGGAAAGAAAGCTTCAGGAAGAAATGCGCAAGGGCCTCAAGAAGGGTGACAAGGTGATGACCACCGCTGGTATCATCGGCATTGTGACCAACATCGACGAAACCTCTACCACCGTCACTGTTCGTACCGGTTCTACCACCCTCATCGACTTCGAAAAGGCAGCAATCCTCCGCGTTCTCAACGCAGAAGCAAAGCCGGCAGAAAAGACCGAAGAAAAGAAGTAATCCAAGGTACATAAGTTATGGCAATCCTCCCCATCCGAATTTACGGCGACCCGGTTCTGCGCAAGAAGTGCGAACCCATTACCGAAATTACCCCGGAACTCCGTCAACTGGCCCGCGACATGCTTGAAACCATGTACGACGCCCCGGGTTGCGGCCTTGCCGCTCCTCAGATTGGCAAGAACATCCGTCTTGTGGTGATCGACACCGCTATCCCCGGAGAAGAGGAACCCCGCCCCTACATCATGTTCAACCCGGAATGGGAAGCTGAACCTGATGCAGAAATCGTTGAATACGATGAAGGCTGCCTCTCTGTTCCCGACATTTTCTGCAACGTGCTGCGTCCGAGCAAGGTCTGCGTACGATTCTTCGACATCAACGGTGAAGCCCAGGAAATCCACGACTGCGACGGTCTCTTTGGCCGCTGCATCCAGCACGAAACCGATCACCTGAACGGTGACCTGTTCGTGGACAAGATCTCTACTTCTGACCGCATGATGAACCAGTCCAAGTTGAAGAAGATGGCCAAGGATTCCCAGGCCAAGCTCAAGGGCAAGCGCTAATTTAGGGCAGGGATATCCATTGAAGTTCCGGTGGACATTCCTCTCCATTCTCTTTTACAGCCTGACGCACTTTGCATTTGCAGAGTCGCAGGCTGTTTCTGCATCTGCAGATGATTTCGACCTGCCCGAAGACGTGGCCAAGGCGGAAGTGGTCAAGTTCGTTCCGGTAGCTCCGACAAACGCAGCGCCTGTTGCTCAACCTGTCGTAGACTCCGCAAGCGAAGATTCCTTGTTCATGGAAAACTTCGCTCCCATCGAGGCGGTTTCCACATCAGAAGAAGTGGAAGTCGCTTCACCCCAAGGTTTGCAAAACAGGGCCATTCCTCAGGAATTGAACCGCCCCATCCGCGTAGGGATTTTCGTTGGCGTCAAGGAACTTTACCTGATGTTCAACGGCGAAGAAATCAAGGTAACCGCAACAGGCTCCCGCGTTAAATTGCAGGCCGGCGGCAAGTCCATGGAAATGGAATCCCGCGAATTCCAGAACGAAGACGGCAGTTGCCTCGCCGTAGCCCAGGACCAGAAATCCTTAAAGCGCGCCTGCTATCCGGGCTCCGTACTGCTCCGCGCAACCAATGGCAAAGTCGACGCAATCAACGCCGTCGACGTGGAAGACTACTTACGCGGTTCCGTGCCCTACGAAATCGGCAAGCTGGACGCCTCCCGCATCGAAGCATTGAAGGCACAAGCTATCGCCGCACGCACCTACGCCTACAAGCATTTTAACAGCCGCGAAGCCATGGGTTTTGACGTCTATGCCGACGTGAAAGACCAGGTCTATAAGGGCCTGGAAGGCGCCACCCCGCTGACCGACGCAGCGGTCAAGGCTACCGCAGGCGTAGTCATGACCTACAACGGCGAATTCATCATCGCCTACTACCATTCCACATGTGGCGGCAAGACAGAAACGCTGGCCACCTGGAATCGTCCCAACCTTCCCTACCTGCAATGCAAGCCGGACCTGCGACCCAATGGCAGTCCCTGGTGCGATGAGTCTAGCTACATGAAGTGGGAGAAGCGTTTTACAGACAAAGAAATTGTTGACCTGTTCAAGAAGAATGCCAAGGAAGCCAAGGCAAAGTTCTCCGGCGGAACTGGAGCCGACTTCAAGAAGGTCAAAAACATTACCATCATCGACACTTTGATCAGCGGTCGCATTCTCACCCTTCGCATTGTAACAGACAAGGGTCACTTTGACGTTCTTACGGACAAGACCCGCTGGCTTTTCAAGAAGGCAAATTCAATCCTCCCCTCCTCCCTCTTCAGCGTTACCCACGAAAAGCAGGAATGGATCGTGAAGGGTTCCGGATTCGGCCACGGCGTTGGCATGTGCCAGATGGGCGTCCGCGCCAGAGCACAGGCCGGCCAGTCCTTCCAGGAAATCTTGACCCACTACTATCCGGGCATCACCTTGGAAAAGTACACCCGCTAATCTTCGTCAACTAGCAAAGCAAACTTATGTCCAAGCCCATTCTCAAAGTCATCAGCCAAGGCTGCGCAGCCAATTTCGGTGAAGGCGAAAAGATTGCCCGACTGCTGCAAAGCAAATATGACGTGGTGTTCGGTTTGGACGGAGAACGTCCCGACGCGTACATCTTAAACGTCTGTACGGTAAAGGGCAATGCCAGCGCCATCAAGCTCTTGAGACAAGCAAGAGACGCAGCACCCGAGGCCGCTATTTACGTCACCGGATGCGCCCCCAAGGACCTTCGAGAAGAAGTGGCCTGGATTGACGGGAAAGTCGTTTTCACAAGCCTGACGGAACTATCCAAGGGCTCCACCGAACTCGCCGCAGAACAAGCCCAAGAACCCGCAAAAACATCCGTACTTCGCGAGGCTCTACAAGTCGGCATCGTGAACATCGAAGAAGGCTGTCTCGATGCCTGCGCCTACTGCTCCACCCGACTGGTTAAAGGACGTCTCCGCAGTTTTGCTGCAGACTCCATCGTTGAGCAAATCCGCCAGCTCGTGCAGGACGGTTGCCGTGAAATCCAACTCACCGGACAAGATTGCGGATGTTATGGTTTCGATTTTGCGGAAGGCACCAATAACGGTGTCAGGAACCTGGCCGAGCTGGTTCAGAAGATTCTTGTGAACGTGCCTGGAGATTACCGCATGCGCCTCGGCATGGGCAACCCCCGCCATATGATGCAGTACAGCGAAGCCCTCATGGAATGCTTCCAGGACGATCGCGTGTACAAGTTCATCCACTTGCCGGTTCAAAGCGGTAGCGAGCGCGTATTGCAGGCTATGAACCGCAAGCACACCGCAGAAGACTACGTCAAGCTTGCCGCAGAATTCAACAAGCGATTCCCGCTGTTCACCCTCAGCACGGATCTCATCGTCGGCTTCCCCGGAGAAACAGACCAGGACTTTGAAGACACCCTCCAAGTTCTCCGCGAAACCCGCCCCACCGTCTGCAACATCACCCGCTTCGTTTCCCGCCCGGGTACACCAGCCAGCCGCATGGTAGACGTCGTTCCCGACGAAATCAAGCACAAGCGTTCCGCGGAACTGGCTGCCGCCTTTCAGCAAATCGCCGCAGAAAACAATTCCCGTTGGATCGGGCAGACAGAGCTGGTCACCATCGAGAAGCAAGGCTACCGTAAGGGCACCCTCATCGCCCGAAACGACGCCTACCGCCCCGTCGCACTCGCCATGCCCAGCACAAGCGCAAACACTGCATCTGGCGCAGCCTCCAGCACGATTCTAAAAGGCGATATCGAAGCTTCCACCGCCCTATACCGCCCGGGCGAACGACTCCTCGTAAAAATTACCGCAGCCGAGCCCTTCGCCCTCATCGGCCAGCCAATCGTCTAAACACAAGCTTACCGCACCACCTGCACGCCAACACTACGCGCCAACACCGCGCACTGCATCCCCGAAATACAATCGCTTTTACAAAAAGAAAAGCCCCAGGCTTTACGCCTAGGGACTTTTCTTAAACGCTATTCCAGCGATTACTTCTTTTCTCTGCGGTAACCGCGAGTGTAGACGTTTGTAGTTCTGGAGTAGATAACGTTGTTTTCCTGAACAGCGCCACTAATCTTCTGGCAGGGAGTGTATTCTTCCTGAACCACGGTCACCTGATAGATATAGACGCCAGTTGCCAAGGCACGGCCATCCTGGGAAACCGGGTACATCTTGACGGTTGCAAGGAGCACACCAGTTTCACCATACACCGGAGTCTTACATGTAGCCGGAATAGAAGAATCCTCTTTCTGCTTAGACAAGGCAGCCTTAATCATGTCTTCGGTAACAACCTGCTGGTACTGGCTCACGAAGTGGCCCAGGTGGTCGAATACGCGGACATTGATACGGAACGGACCCTGCATTGCGAAGGACCAGCTAGTGCAGCTTTCAGTTCCGTCAGAGAAGCACATAGAAGCATCCTTTGCCTTGCCGCCAACGATTGCAGTAGCACTGTTGCTAAGAGAACCATCGGCACTTGCAGAGCCAAAGAGCTTTGCGTCATCGTCGGTCAGGAGCAACGGGTTACCATTCTTACCGACCTGCTTGCCATCAGCTGTATATTCCGGAAGCGGAGCAAGGATAAGATCTGCAGTGGAGTTGATCGGCAGTTCGCCACCGTTTGCGTCTGCCATCTTAGTCAATTCTTCAGCCTTTTCTGCGAAGTCCGGACGAGTAATGTCCTTATCCTGTTCAATAGGCTTAACGACACCAGAACCGAAGAACTTGACGAGAGCCCAGCTATTCAGGTCATCCGGATAACCAACCACCGGCTTGCCAGAGGAAGAGGCGATATCGAACGTAAGCTTTTCGTTCCATTCAAGCAATCTGTTCCAAAGGGTCGGGTCAAGCTTGTCGTAAGCAGCCTTCAAATCTGTGTCTTGTGCAATATCCTTGTCATACTGGAAGTTGAAGGCCATCATGTCATTACCAAGAATGCCACCCTTTTCAACCTGACCATCTTCACCAATCAGCACACCGGACATCTGGTACAGGATACCGTTGGCACCCTTATCCACGTCACCGGAAATGGAAGTGACGTAGTAACCATAGGTCTTGTAGGTGGTCACACCATTAATAGTCACGGCACGAACCACAACCATGGCGGGCTGAGCAAGATCCGGGTTTGTACTACCGAGGTTGAGGTAAGCCATAGTTTCCGGAGAGAGGGAGGTATTCAGCAAAACGCTAGTGGTCTGGTTACCTTCATCGTCAGCCTTCACGGTCACGTTACCGATAGACGGCTGACCATAGCGGGACGGAGCAACTTCAGCAAGAGAAGAACGAATGTAAATGTTGGAACCATCGGTCTGACGGTCTGCATAGAAGAAGTGCAAGTGGTGCCAGGTATTGTCGGCCCAACCAGTAGCGTCGGAAGCACCATCGCAGTTAGAATAGTTAGCGAGAGGTTCACCAGCATGGCAACCATGGTTGAACTGAGCCAAGGTAAAGATGTTCACGCTACCCGGAGCAGAAAGATGTGTACCGCCAAGGTCCACAACGAGCACACCGTCCACGAAGATCCACATGTCATCGTCACCGGCGAATTCGAAGACTTCCGGCTTGTATTTACCGTTCTTGTCCACCTGGTTTGCAGCCTTGTACTTGAACTTAGCATAACCCATCATGGTGAATGCATAGTTGCGGAGGTGCTGCTGACCAAGATTACCAGCGACGCTGGATGCGGCCAAAACAGCTGCATTCGGGTTTCTCGGACCGCCATTCTTCAGCCAAGCTTCGCAAAGTTTGGAAGTATTAACCTTACGGTAGTCAATCTGAGAACCAGCGTACTGATAGTTGTAAGGCGGGCAGAAAATGGAGAGGGACTGGGGACCATACTGTTCACACACACCATGAGGCTGAATTTCAGGATTACACTGTTTCATGCCAGCCCAGGTTCCGTCTGCATTAATAGTATCCAGCGGAGAGTAACCACCGTTGTTGTAGTTATAGTCGTAGATGTAGTAACCACTCTTGGCATCTCTCGGGATATCCATAGTGGTATTGGTTCTCAAGTTAACACCGTCAACATCCTTATACCACTGGCCAAAGAAACGGCTGTCGCAGAAAGGGTTGTCCTGTTCGATGGTAACACCATCGTACATGTCGTAGTCTTCACCTTCTGCAGGAGGAGCAAACACCAAGTGCGGCTTAACCATGCCCGGGGTATAGTACACGGGGTTGGCCCAAACAACGGCGTTATTGGAGCACACAAAGCCCTGAACTTGAGGATCTCCAGTGGAGGCATCCACGCCGACCCTTTCGTAACCACGCTGGGTAATACCATTCACGGTACTGTTGCTGCATTCACCATACTTAAGGACTGTGGTAGTAGCGGAGGTCTCTTGCAAGTAACTCGGAAGAGAAGTGTTCTTCTGGTGCGGCTTACCGTCGATACCAATGGTAGAACCGAACTTCGTAGCGTCGTTACCGCAGGTTTCATGATAGACCGTTGCATTATACCAGTCCATATCAAAGCCGTTGAC
This sequence comes from Fibrobacter sp., assembly GCA_024399065.1. NCBI lineage: Bacteria > Pseudomonadati > Fibrobacterota > Fibrobacteria > Fibrobacterales > Fibrobacteraceae > Fibrobacter > Fibrobacter sp. The sequence goes on from JAKSIB010000008.1 coordinate 10,244, forward strand.
AGACATCAGCGGGTAGTTGAAAATCTCATTCTTGTGCGCGTGAGCTTCTTCGGAGAAATTTTCAAAGTCCGGGTGATTCGGCTGGAAGTCGCGAATCACAATATCAAGCTGGGTAATATCATTAGCTACAGCAAAAGCCAGGGACGAACATCCCATCAAGGTTCCCATGGCCAACAATTTCTTTGCGTTCATATAATCCAATCTCCACCTATGATATAGGTTACGAATATTCAAACCTAAATATACACCATTTTTGGCCATTTTAATAATGCAAAATTTTAAAAAAGGGGTATTTTACGATTTTTGCAATTTTTCGTGACCATTTTCAAGCCATATCGTCCCAAAACACCCCTAAAAAGCTAAATAATAGCCCATGAATTTCACAACAGTATTTACAATAGTCATTGCAGCAATCATTTTAAGGGCCCTTTGGCTCAGGCTCAAAGCCTCAGGAACCCGCAACGACAATTTCAAGCAACTGGCACCCAAGGACCAGCTTTCCGTACTCAAGGAATGCCTATTGAACAACCCCACGGAGCGAAATCTTCAAAATTTAGGGAAATTCGGCGCAGAGAACGGTTTTTCCTTTGATGTAGAAACTTACCGTCCCTTCATGGCCCGCCAACTGGAAATTTCCAAAAAAAAGGACGCCATTGCCGAAGACAACGAACTTTTTGCGGATGAAGCTCGCTGGCTCGACGCAATCCTCCCCCTTGAGTTCAAGGAAGCAGAGGATGCCCTGCGAAACAACGATAAGCGACAGTTCATTGAAAGAACCATCGAGGGCATCGCAAGGCTGTATTCCGACGAAGCCATCCAGTCCACCCTGAAAAATCTGGCATCCGAGTATAGCAAGGCAACCACTCTCCTGTCCCGCTACAAGGAACTTGTGGAAATTCGCGATCAAAGTGGAGCAGACGAAGCCTCCCTGGACAAGCTTCGCAAGGCACGAGACCAATGGGAAGCAGACCTTTTGGATATCGCCGAAGAATAAAATTAACCTGAGCACAAAAAAAGAGACCGACGTTAATCGGTCTCTTTTTAATATTTTTCTAGCAGAAAAGCTGGCGGTCTTCTGCGATTGCCAGCTTGGTCTAGATTAGAACAGGCGCCAAGTTACGCCGAACAAGACCATGGTCTTGTACTGAGCATTTTCGGACTGATCCCAGTCGTATGCCATGTCGAAGCCAGCCTGGAGTTCAACACCAGCAGCGAGAGAAACGGTCAGGAGGTTTTCCCACTTGCCGTCGATCTTTTCAACGCCCTGGAAGTTGGTGAATGCCCACAAACGGCTCTTGAAGTTCACGACGTCAGAGAAAGCATACTTGCCTTCAGCGATAACTTCGAGACCCGGCTCGTCACGGAAGGTTTCAACCTTGTCGGTAGTTTCCGGATCGTCAGCATAGCCGTAACCATCGGAAATGGTCATACGGTTTGCGAAACCGCCACGGATAGAGAAGTTGTCATTGGGGATGTAAGCAAGACCGGCAACCTGAGTTTCATAAGCCGGGTCCATGAAGCTGGAAACAGCCTTAGCATGGGTTTTGCCTTCATCATCGGTGGAGTAGGAGTAGCCGTTCATAACCTGAGTTTCGAAGCGGTTGCCGATGTAAGCCTTGACAGTAGCAGAGAACGGCAAGTTGAAGTCGAGCATGGATTCCCAGAAGAGCTTGTCGTTAGACTTGCGCCAACCGAGTTCTTCAGTCCAAGTCTGGCCAACTTCTACGTCGATGAGGTTACGCCAGTTAGCGACCTTCCAGTTACCCTGGACGTCTGCGTGCCACAGGAACAACCAGTTATAGTTGGAGGTACCACCTGCCTGCCAGTTGCTGAAATTGTACCAGTTAATCTTGACGCTAGTGAAAACGTCAGCCTTCCAGTTTTCCGGAAGAGTACCTTCAAAAGTACCACCTTCAGCCATTGCGGGAGCGGCGATTGCGCAAGCAGCGGCGCATGCCATCAAGAAAGATTTCAACTTCATTTCGATTCCTCAATTTTGTCAAAGATTTACTTTGATCGTGATTTGACTGGAAAAATAGGAATATTTATAAATCAGTCAAATGAAATAAAAAAGTTTACCCTCTTTTCGTGATATGCTTCACGAAACAACACCTCCAATGCTATATTTTGGACATGAAACTCCCCCTCAGCTTCAAAAAAATGGTCACAGTCCTCGTTCTGTTGTTCGTGGGCATGGCCTGTGCTGCAGAAAAAAGGCTGCATTTTGAATCTGGTGTCGGTTTCCGAAATCAAACCCCGCTGGTTATTATGGGTGGCGTATCCTACGGAGAACTGACATTCCGCCTCCAGGGACTGGGTAAGCACAATGGTCCCAGGGATTTTTGGTGCGGCATGCGCGGAAGCTTCCTTTGGACGTTTTTCAACGAATTGCCCTTCAACGTCAGTCTCGGACTAGGTGCTGGCTACGAATACGCCCAAGCCCCCAACGACTTGCATAAAGCCATTAACCAAGCCAACCAAGCCCTATATCTTTATCCCTACAATCAAAAGGAAATCCTTGATGTCTCTGGTGAAATCTGGGCCAACATCTATGGATTTTACACACAAATTAGCATTCCCGTCTACAAGATCATGGAGCATGACGCACCCCGCATTTTATGGGGCGCAGGCTACATTGTAAAGTTCTAGACTAAAAACTGATTTAAAACAAATTCAAAAAAAGAGCCGCGATTTCTCGCGACTCTTTTTAAATGCATCCTTACTCTATGAAGTTGCTTAAGGAATCCTTCCCTGACGAAAAGGCTAGATCTTTTGAATCAAGGAGGGAGTCCAGAGGGCGGACAGCTCAGACAATTTATTGTCTAGAGCGCATGGTCCTCTTTAGAGGAGAACCTAGGGTTCCCTTTGCATTACTAGCACGCTTCGCGTGCAGTAATCTACGGCTCGGAAATGCGAACACAAGTGTTCGCGCTTCACTCGCCTTACGATTACTTCTTCGGGAGCTTGACCGGGGAACCGAAGTCCACGTTGGTCTTGTTGCCGAGGAGGAGAGCACGGGTCTTCAGCGGGAGGCCGAAGCAACGGATGAAACCAGTTGCATCCTTCTGGTCGTACATTTCGACGTCAGAGAAGCCACCGAGGTTCATGTCGTAGAGGCTGAAGGGGCTCTTCATGCCAGCCGGGATGATGTTGCCCTTATAGAGCTTGAGGGTAACTTCACCGGTAACAACCTTGTTCACTTCGTCGAAGAAGGCGTCCATGCACTGACGGAGCGGGGTGAACCACTGGCCATTGTAGACGAGGTTTGCATAGGTCATAGACATCTTCTGAGCTTCGAACAAGGTTTCCTTGTCGAGGACCAGCTGCTGGAGGCATTCGTGAGCCTTGTAAAGGAGGGTGCCACCCGGAGTTTCGTAAACGCCGCGGCTCTTGAGGCCGACAAGACGGTTTTCAACGATGTCCAGGAGACCGCAAGCATTTTCGCCACCGATCTTGTTCAAGGTTTCGAGGAGTTCCACTGCGCCCATCTTCTTGCCGTTGACAGAGACCGGAGTACCCTTGTCGAAGCCGATGGTAACATGAGCCGGCTTGTTGGGAGCCTTTTCATAGGTCACGGTATGCTTGAGCATATCGTACTGGTGTTCCTTATCCGGTTCTTCCAGGATGCCACCTTCGTGAGAGAGGTGCCACAGGTTGCCATCTTCGGAGTAGATCTTCTTCTTGCTGATGCCGTTCAGAGGAATCTTGCGGGCGGCAGCATAGTCAATAGCATCTTCGCGGCTGTGGATGTTCCACTTCGGGTCCTTCCACGGAGCGATGATTTCGAGCTTCGGGTTGAGAGCGGCGTAGGTCAGTTCGAAACGGACCTGGTCGTTACCCTTACCAGTTGCGCCATGGGAAACAGCGTATGCGCCTTCCTTTTCAGCGATCTTAACCTGGTACTTTGCGATAAGCGGACGAGCGAAAGAGGTACCCAGGAGGTAGGTGCTTTCGTACTTGGCACCAGCGCGGACGGTGGGCCAAACGTAGTCTTCGAGGAATTCCTTCTTGAGGTCGAGAACGTAGCACTTGGATGCACCAGTTGCAAGAGCCTTCTGTTCCAGAGCCTTTGCATCCGGGAAGTCATTCTGACCGAGGTCAGCGGCGAAAGCGATCACTTCGCAGTCGTAGTTTTCCTTGAGCCAAGGAATGATGATGGAGGTATCGAGGCCACCGCTATAAGCGAGGACGACTTTCTTCTTGGATTCTTTCTTTGCCATTGTTATTGTCCTTTTTTAGACAGTTGAATTTTGACTTACAAAATATAGTATCTAGCGGGAGGTTTGTGCAGTGGAGCCGCCACTACCACCCGAGGAAAGAGGTTGTACAGGCGGGGCAACAAGTTGCCTCAAGGAATCTACAAGCAGGCTATCCCTCTTGGGGAACATGTTCTGGTAGATGACCGCACGGCGCTTGGCCATGAACTGGCTTTCACGCATTCCCGGATGATGCTTGCCCGGACTTGCAAGAATGGCCGCCATGTTGATGGCCTGGTCCAGGCTGATTTTCGAGCAGCTCTTCTTGTAATACAGTTTGCAGGCTTCCTGACAGCCGAACACATCCTTGCCCCACTGGGCGTAATTCAGGTACAATTCCAGAATGCGGTCCTTACCCAATTCGCGCTCCATGAGGACAGCGTAGGCCAGTTCCTTGAACTTGCGGTTAAAGGATCGTTCGCTGCTCAAGAAAACATTCTTCGCCAGCTGCTGAGTAATGGTGGAACCGCCAAACTTGGTTCTGCCAGCATTCTGGTTCGCATCAAGAGCCTCGGCAATGGCACGGACATCAAATCCCGGATGGAAGTAGAAACCAGCATCTTCACTTGCAATCACCGCCTTGCGCAAGTAAGGACTGATGGAATCTAGGGGGACATAGGTATGCTTGATCTGGATGGCCGGATTGGAGTCCTGCAAGGCCTCCATGTACTTGCTCATTTCCGGTTGCGTTTCCTTCAACTGTTGCACACCATCGTAGATTTCATAGCCATAGGTAAACGCCCTGTAAAGCAGGTAGGACGCACCAATGGAGAATGCCGCGGAATAGATAATGGCGATCAGCAACGCCTGGCGAATCACAAAATTTATGGTTCGGTACAGCCATTTAAAAATGAAGCCACAGACCTTCGTAAACTTGCACTGGAAAAACCAGCTGAAAAAAGCTTTCACCTTCCCCATTATTTTTTACCCCCAAACCAATCGTTAATGTCCTCCCCTTCCTTCATGGCCGTAGGCAAGCCTTCAAGGCCTTCTCCTAGCACAATGTTTCGAATTCCGGCCTGGTTAAAGAGGTTCCCGATATACTCCATTCCGCTGCGGCCAGCCTCGTCGTGATCCAGACAAAGAACCACACTTTTATTCTTGAAAAGATTCAGCCATTCCACCTTGAAGGACCGGACCCCAGGAATTCCTACGGCGTTGATTTTCTGGCCGATGAAAGTCAAGGTATCGATACAGCCTTCGCACAAGTACACCCAGCCAGGAGTTCCATCCAGGGCAGCCACATTGTACGGATACGGAACAGTTCCACGCAATAGCATTTCCTTGGGAGTAATTCCGCTTTCTATGGCGCGGGCCTGAAAATACCAGGCGCGGCGCTGGGAATCCAAGTAAGGGAAAATCAAAGGATACTTGTAATAACGAAGATTGCCCTTGTCGTTATACAGACCGACATACTTCAAGACTTCTTCGCCAAATTCTTCACGCAGCTTGCGGTTCAGTTCGCCGTAGTCCGTAATCGTGCGCAGAAGCATTTTATCCCAGACAGGCTTGTAAATTCGGCGACGGGCAAGCCAGGCGGCGGCCGGCGTGTTGTCCACGGGGCTGAGATGTTTCAGGAAGGAAAGAATCACGCGTTTGCGTTCATCTTCTGAAATAAGCTCCTTCTTTTCCTCTACGGGAGGCATATCCTGAAGAACCGGGGCCGGGCGGAAATTCATGGTCTTGGACGTATTGGACCTTGATGCAGAGCCTGATGCAGAATTCTGAACTACAGGACGTTTTGCACCATTGGGCACAAGGAAAGGATATTGTTCCATGAGCCAGTCAAGAGCTTCGGTGAAGGAGCAATCCTTTACAAGCTGAACAAGGGAAATGACATCTCCGCGAACATCGTCGCAAACCCAGCAACGGAAAGATCCACGCTCCTCGGAAACAGAAACGGAAGGGGTGCGATCGCCATGGGAATGACGTTGCGGAAAGAAGCATCTGCATTTTCCGCGCACGACGTCAACCCCCAGTGACTGGGCCACTGCGGTAATGGATATGGACGCCTTGAACTGTTTCAGTTCCTCGTTTGTCATCTTCCATAAATATATAACTAAATTTGAGGTATGGAAATCCTTGAAAATGAACTTATGAGCAAACACACCTCCTTTAAGGTAGGAGGTGCGTCCCGTTACTTTGTTAAGGCAGAATCCGTAGATGAAATCAAGGATGCTTGCAAGTTCGCAAAGAACAATGGACTTGCCCACTTCATTTTAGGTAACGGAACAAACCTTCTGGTTTCCGACAAGGGATTCAATGGACTAATCACAACCTTGGGAAGAACTTTTTCCGAAGTGACGGATTTAGGAGGCGGGAAGTTCAAGGTTGGAGCAGCCACGCCCCTGGGGGGATTCGCCCGCAAAACCATCAAGTTAGGTTTCGCAGGAATTCACAAATTGGCGGGCATTCCAGGCACCTTGGGCGGAGCCATCTACATGAACGCCGGGGCCTACGGCCAGGAAGTCAGCCAGACCTGCGTAGAAGTGGAAAGCCTTTGCGCCGACGGAGCCATACGAATCAGAACTGCAGACGAATGTGGTTTTGGTTATCGTCACAGTCTGTTTCAAGAACTGGCTGCAAATCCGGAAACTGCTGAAATTATTTTATCCGCAACATTTCAATTGCAGCCTGCAAAAGTTTCCGGCAAGGATAGCTACACGCTGGAAACGGAAATGCAGGAATGCATGGCCAAGCGAAAGGCGAGCCAGCCACTGAACATGCCTAACGCAGGTTCCACCTTCAAACGCCTGGATGTGGGCTCCACAGATATGCCTCAGCAAATCGCACCCGGTTACTACATCGAACAATCCGGACTCAAGGGCTATCGCATTGGCGGCGCCGAGGTCAGCACCGTCCACGCCAACTTCATCGTGAATGCCGGCGGAGCCACCGCAAGCGACATCAAAGCCTTAAGCGAACATGTACAGAAAACCGTAGCAGAAAAATTCGGAATCCAGCTCCGTCGAGAAATAATCCTTCTCGGAGATTTCTAAGCACGCCTTTCCTATGAAGCCTTTCGCATTTATTTGCTTTCTGGTTCTAGGCGTCATCACCGCCTGTTCTATGGACGAAGGCAACGGCATTGATGCAGAAACCAACGTCCCCATTGCAGAAATTGATTCCCTGCATGAAGATTTCATTCTGGTCCACTCCAGCGGTAAAACCAGTTTTGTCGGCAGCGATGATTCTTCCGCCAAAGTAAACGAACGTCCGCAAATGGGCGTCACCTTCTCCTATGATTTTTCTCTTGAAAGGCACGAAACAACTTGCAAAGAATTCAAAAAGTTGATGCAAGAGGAATACAAGGACTTCGACTCGACAATCAGCTGCAAGAGCAGTTCCGCACCCATCACCAGAGTAACCTACTACGACGCCATACTGTTCGCCAATGCACGAAGTAAAACAGAAGGTTTCGATACCGTCTACACCTACACTAGGCTAAACCTGAACAAGGACAAGCATTGCATCAATCTTGAAGGACTCAATTTTCATCCCGAGAAAAAAGGCTATAGACTCCCCACTGAAGCGGAATGGATTTTTGCTGCCTCCCAAGGTTGGAACACAAACAATTCTTGGCACCAAGACAACGCCTCTGGACTTTCTCACGACATATGTCAAAAGGGTCAAAACGACGCAGGCTTTTGCGACTTGGAAGGCAATGTCATGGAATGGGTAAACGATTGGTTGGGTAACTTTAAGGACACAACCATCACAAACTTTGTCGGAGCCCCAGGCGGAAACGAAGTTGGCGAAAGAGTCGTAAAAGGCGGATACTTCAATAGTGACCCCATATCAATAAATCCGCATCGACGCGGCGACACGTACGTCGTCACAGGCCCCGACTACACAAACTACATTGGTTTCCGCCTAGCCTTCGGCCCCATAGAAAACGGAACCTGGTTAAGCAGTAACGGCCACATCACAAGCGACAAACTCACTTCTACGGCAAGTTCCGCACAAATAAAGAAACTAACCGGAACCTTTGACGCAAAGCTAGCCTTTAGAAATAATATTTCCGGAAATCTCGTCTATCTGGATTACACTTCCGGAAGCGCTTCGTTCACTGAATTCATGGACACTATTCCCGTCTACCATCCTGAAATTTCACCCGACGGAAGATACGTCGCATTTTGCACAAGGCCCGAAGGCACCCCAGGAAATTCAGAGATTTACGTCAAAAAGTTGCAGAAATACGACACGCCCCTCATGAAACTAGACGTTGATTCCGCGGCAATTCCACGCTGGAGAATTCTTGACGACGGGAGCACTGTCATTACCTACGTAAATAGTGCAAACACAAATAATGGCGAAGACTTTTTAACAACTTCTTCCACCTGGCAAGTATCTTTCAGCAAGAACAAGTTCGGTGAACCACAAAAAATATTAGATGGCGCATACCACGGAGGTATTAGCGACGACAATAAAATTGCAGTCACGGGAGCTCGACTTCTAAGAGCAAAGATTGCCACTGAAAACGACATTTTCCAATCCTCAGCATCAGATACTGTTTGGTACAACAACGAACAAGCCTGCAATGTGAGTTTGGCAAAAGATGGAAGCAAGCGTGTTCTGTTCCTAGATTTCGCTGGAAAGACAGGGAAAAAGTATGTCGGCAACGCATACCATGTTCACGAAAGGCTATTCGTCACAGACAGCACAGGAGCACTTATCCAAAGCGTAAAAGCTCCCCAAGGATTCACTTTTGACCATACCGAATGGGTTCAAGACAATTTGGTAATAGCCACACTAAGTAGTATCAGTGACAATCATGAAAAGATTGTTTTGGTAAACCTTTCGGACAGCAGCACGACAGAGCTGGTCGAAGGTACGGATTTATGGCATCCCTCTTTATGGATCAATCCTCATTCCTTTACTGAAGACAGCACCTTGAATCTGGATAGTGCAGGAGTCTACATGTTCGCAAACGACAGTTGGGCCTCCACCATCATGCGATACAAAATGGAACTGCTATGGGATTATTATGACACGCTTAACGTGGCTATTTTGGGGTCGTCACGTCCGTTCTACGCGCTGAGTCCTAACCGACTCAGCAAAAAATTCTTCGCCGTCAATTTCGCCCACACCCCAAACTCCATCTACGCCATACAGGATTTTGCCGAAAAATACATTCTCACCCACGGCCACAATTTAAAATACCTGGTTGTATCCCTCGATATAGATTTTTGGTATCACACCAACGACGACAACAGCAACAACTTCTTTGTTTCCGCAGCTCCAAATTATCCAGGTTACGTGTACGACGCCAACCACGATTATTGGAAAGATGGCGTTCCCGAAGGACTTGCCAGAGCAACAAAAAAGAACTTAAGTATCGACAACGACTTTATCTACTTGAATGACCGCGGAAGACTTTTGGAAACCATTTGCGAAGGATGGGGCGGTGATGCAGACGTTAAGGTCGACAGCACCATCTTTGATAATGATCCCAGCCTTTTGGATAATTCAAAAGCAGCACTGAAGGATATTATCCAAAAGGCCAAGAACAGAAACATTTATGTCATTGGAATGGTCTTCCCGCAAAACCCCGCCTACAAGGAAACAGGCGCTTTTGGACGCTACGGTCTTCGCCGCTCTACGGCAAAGAAACTCATCGAAGAATTGAAGAGTTGGAGTTCAGACTATCCCAATTTCATCCTAATGGACGAAAACAAAATGGGAAATCACGACTATTCAGACGATATGGCTTCCGACCAGGACCATCTCTGCACAGACGGCAGTCAAAAGATTACAGCACGCCTTGATTCCCTGCTTAAAACTCTGGATTAAACTAATTCGAGGAAAGGGGATCGTACTTGTTTAAAAGCTTGCAAATCAGTGCATAGACGGATCCACCAATAAGACCGCCCAAGGTATCGGCAACAAGGTCAATGGCGTCACAAGAACGTCCTTCAACAAAACGCTGATGGAATTCATCTGTACAGCCATAAACCAAAGTCAAGATTACGACAACCAAAATTCGAAGCCAAATTTTCTTTGACCATTCCACACGAGTCCACCACAAGGAAAAGCAACCAGCCAAAGTGGCGTATTCACAAGTGTGAGCCAGCTTGTCCCAAACATGCGGGAGCCCCTGCAACTCATCTGCCGTCATTGAAGAAATTTTAAAAATAACGGCCATGCAAAGAACTGCGGGAATCGTGCGAAAGAACGGATACTTGGCAAATATGGATTCGAACATTTTAGCGAATAGTGAAGAGTGAACAGTGAATTTCGTCTTTTTGGTAGAAATTAGAAATTTTAGACGTTCTGGGGGAAGCACCCAATGGACTTTACGCGCCCCTTCAATGTTATTTTATTTTTAATGGCGAGCATGGTAAGCTAAGGTAAAACCGACGAGAACAAAACGTATTCTTGGCTAGGATGAAAACTAAGACAACCAATCCGCAGCGAAGCGAGGACCGTTTGGCGTGTTTTCTCCTAGACATTATAACCCGCATTTTTTGATTTTCGACTTAGTTTCTATATTTCCTCACATGAAAGCAATTACATTGAAAGCCGGACGCGAAAAGTCCGCACTCCGTTATCATCCGTGGATTTTTAGTGGCGCTATCGATGAAGTCGTAGGTGACCCTGCTTTGGGCGACGTTGTTGAAGTTTATTCCTACCATAGCGATTTTCTCGGCCTTGCCGCCTATTCCCCCAAGTCCCAGATCCGAGGACGTTTCTGGACCTTCGGCGAAAAGCAGAACATTGACCGTGAATTCTTCAGCGACATCTTGGACCGTGCCATCGCCTCCCGCAAGAGCCGCGGTTTTGACATCGCCGACAAAGAAGTTGCTTTCCGTCTGATTAACGCAGAAAACGACGGCATTCCGGGCTGCATCATTGACAAGTATGCAGACATCTACTCCGTAGAAATTCTCGCCGCCGGGGCTGAAGTCAACCGCAAGATTATCTACGAACTGCTGGCCGAAAAGACCGGCTGTCGCGGCATCTACGAACGCTGCGATTCCGACGTCCGCAAAAAGGAAGGCCTTCCCATCCGTACTGGCGTGGTCTACGGTGAAGTTCCCGACGAACCCGTCATCATTAACGAAAACGGCATCCTCTTCCCCATCGACGTGAAGAACGGCCACAAGACCGGCTACTACCTGGACCAGCGCGACGCACGCCGCCGCGTGGGCGAACTGACCAAGGGCAAGAAGGTTCTCAACTGCTTCTGCTATACTGGTGGTTTCGGCCTCTACGCTCTCCGTGGTGGTTGCGAAAAGGTTTACCAGGTAGACGTTTCCAAGGACGCCCTGATGCTGGCTAAGGAAGGCATCATGCGCAACAAGCTTTCTACCGCCCACGCCACCCATGTGGAAGCCGACGTATTCCAGTACCTGCGCAAATGCCGCGACAAGGCCGAAACATTTGACTTCATCGTTCTGGACCCGCCCAAGTTTGTTGACTCCAAGGACAACCTCCAGAAGGGTTGCCGCGGTTATAAGGACATCAACCTCCTCGCCATGAAACTTCTGGCCGAAGGCGGCATGCTGGCAACCTTTAGCTGCTCCGGCCTTATGGAAATGGATCTGTTCCAGAAGATCATCGCAGATGCCGCAGCAGACGCCCACCGTCGTTTCCAGATCATCGAACGCTTCGGCCAGCCCGCCGACCATCCGGTGAATACCGCATTCCCCGAAGGCCAGTACCTGAAGGGTTTGCTGGTTCAAGTCATCTAACCCGCATTTCTGGACACGCAACATGAAGAAAACCATTATAAAAAGAAGCCTACCTCTTCTTACAGGACTTTTTCTTGCTGCGTGCTCCAGCGATCCATCCTCCTCCGAAATCGTTTTTAATGAAAATGACCCCTTAAAATCTATCGTGACGATAGAGGCTACCGGGGCTTCCCTCTTGATGGGAACAAGCGATTCAAACTCCAGGGCTGATGAACGCCCACAAATGGAGGTTTCCTTTACATACGACTACGGAATGTCTCAGCACGAAGTTACGTGCAACGAATTCCTCAGCCTTATGAAAAAGGAATTCGGCACACAGGTTTCCGCAATCAAATGCGAGAAAGACGACCTTCCCATTACAAACGTCACATTCTACGACGCTGTTTTGTTTGCAAACGCCCGAAGCAAGGCCGAGAAATTCGACACCGCCTATACCTATACAAAGACTACGTTTAACGAACACGGAAATTGCATCGGTATGGAAGGATTCAACTTCCATCCTGAAAGGGAATCCTACAGACTTCCCACTGAAGCGGAATGGATGTTCGCCGCAGGCAAAAAATGGACCGACGAAAATTCCTGGAACGGCAGCAACTCAGAATTAAGTCCACATAAAGTATGCTCCAAGAAAAAGAACGAATTCGGGCTTTGCGACATGTCCGGAAACGTGAGAGAATGGGTCAATGACTGGAAAGTTTCTTTCAAGGACACCCTACTCACCAACTTTGCCGGCGCACCCGACGGAGGCGTCATCGGCGAAAGAGTCATAAAGGGAGGCTACTTCTATCAAGATCTGGACGTCATCAGTGTTAATCACAGAAGCGATGTCTATACCGTCACATCAACAACACAGAAGGACTATCTCGGTTTCAGACTAGCCCACGGTTCCATCCCCACCCCTTCGTGGCTTGATAAGAACGGCAACGGCAGCAGCATTAGAATCGTCTCCTTGGTCAATTCAGCAGGTATTCAAAACATTGCTGGAACATCACGAGTCAAGCTCGCCTTCAGAAACGATATTTCAAACAACCTTGCTTTCATCGACTACAGAAATGGAGCATCCTACATTCAAGAGATTCAGGACACCATGCCCGTCTACCATCCGGAAATATCTCCCGATGGTAAACATGTAGCCTTCTGCACAGTTTTCGAAACTATAGATGCTACTTCCAAAATCTACGTCAGAGATCTGGACGGTTACGGCAGTAACCTGGTGATGCTGGATGTTGAATCCGCTACAATCCCCCGTTGGCGAATTCTTGACAACGGCGATACCGCCATCGTATACGTTTCCTCCGCAGCATCTCTTAGCGAAAGCAACTTCAAAAAAGCCTCCACATGGCAAGTCGTTTTCAAGGATGGCAAATTCGGAACTCCTCAAAAACTGTTTGACGGAAATTACCACGGCGGCATCAGCGATGACAGCAAACTTGCTGTTTCCGGTGCTCCCAGGCTTCGTGCAAGAATTGCAACAGACAAGGACATCACACAAGATTCCGCCATCGATACAACATGGTACAACGATGAGCAAGCCTGTAACGCGAGCCTTTCAAAAGACAAGAGCAAACGTACTCTTTTCCTAGACTTTGCCGGAAAAACAGGAAAGGAATTCGTCGGGAAAGCCTATAGGGTTCACGAAAGAATTTTCATCGCAGACAGCACCGGAAAACTCATCAAGAGCATTCCATCTCCACAGAAATACGCCTTTGACCATACAGAATGGGCTTCCGAAAATCTCATCGTCGCAACTCTTACAAATTCAAGCAACGCCCACAGTAAAATCGCTGTAGTAAACGTTCAGGATTCCACCATAACAGAACTTGTGGAAGGCGACGAACTCTGGCATCCTTCCCTTTGGATCGACAACCACGCCACCTTGGAAACGGAACTGGATTTGGACAGTGCCGGCCAATATTTCTATTCCGGCGGAAGCGAACTCGCCATGATTCTCCGTTACAAGATGGAAATTCTTTGGGGAAACCTTGATTCCAAACTTGCCATTGTTGGATCTTCACGATCCCAGAACGGCATCATTCCACTTCAAATGGATTCTTCACTAAAGGCAATCAACCTTTCCCACATTCCCAATTCCCTTTTCAATTCCAGATACATTATCGAGAATTACCTGTTAAATCATTTGAAGGAATTGAAATACCTGGTCCTTTCTCTAGACATTGATATGTGGTGGAAAACCAAAACCAATAACTACGATAATTTCTTTGAAGCCGATTACAAAAAGTACGCAGGATTTATCTACGATGAAAACCACGACTTCTGGAAAGACGGTTATCCGGAAGGCTTACTGGAATTGACCCACGATGCCCCCGGCTTTGATTACTACGAAACAAGATTTATGCCCACACTGGGTTATTATGGAGAACCTTCCGGAGGCTGGGAAGAAGAACCATCCGTCGATTACGACAGCACTTGGACAGACAAGGGATCCCAATACCAGGAAAACTTTGACGAACTGGAAACCATTCTCAGTTTGGCAAAGAAGAAAGGAATCTCCGTTATCGGAATTATCTTCCCCCAAAGTCCTGGCTACAAGCAAACAGGAGCCTACGCAAGATACGGTTTCCGCAGAAGCGAAGCCAAGGAACGAATTCAGGAAATTGCAGATTTATCCAAGGACTACCCCAACTTCATCTTGATGGATGAATACAAAATGGGAGACCACGACTACACTGACGAAATGGCAGCAAACAAGGACCATCTAAGCGAAAAGGGAGCCGAACAAATGACTCATCGTCTCGACTCCCTCGTGCAAGCCCTTGAATAAATAAACTAGAGTTTATGGATTCTGCGACCTTTCAAATTGTAGGTTCGCAATTCGCTAGCGCCGTCACCAAATTCCACATAGAGCATTCCATTCTTGCGGAACACATTGCTGCGGTAAGGAGCGACGCTATTTACGTTTTCGCGAAGGTCGCGTCCAATGCTCTGCAAAGAATCAGTCTCTGTCGTATCGGTTTTCGGCTCTTCAGGTTTGTACTCAGAAGGTTTCATAATGCGCCACTTCTGGTTCCATTCCCAACTGGTATTCCAGTCTTGGACAACACGGGTTCCATCAGAAGTAGAACGCAGGTAATGATTGCTATGAAGCATCTTTAGACGATACTGATTGCTGTACTGATTTTCAAGCACAACCTTCTGGTGATTCTTGCCGTTCCATGTATAAACACCTGCGGTAACGCCAGGATCCGTAGTTTCGTTAGGCATTTCCACCACCATGTCACCGAAGTTGATTCGGAACGTTGTGGAAGAAAGAGGGGTGATCACGGCAACAGCAGATTCGTCTGCGCAATCACCGAGAACCAGTTTCTTTTCGCTGTTAGGCATCATACAAGTCTTGAAAGCTTCATTATAAATCAAGACCGTATCAGGTTTTGCCGGCTTTGCCTGCCAAACACGAACCCAATCCGCTTCAAAGTAAGCCGGGTTATTTTCCGTAACTTCAATATCGTCTCCAGCCCAGCCGCCAATGGCCAAGTTCACAATGATATACTGGGCAGACAGCTGTTTGATTTCCGTGGGGCGATTGTAGCTTGCAAACTTCTTGTCATCAAAGTAGAAACTCAAGGTAGATTCATCCCATTCCACGGCGTAGGTGTGGAAATCCGCAGAACGATCTACGTCATCATCCTTGTGGCCACCGAAGGAGGCTTCGTGATCCCAGGCGGAGCCATGGCTATTGTACCAATCAGGATTGGTGTAATGCAAGTAGTAGTGGTGCTGCTTACGGGATGCAGGAATTTCAAGAATGTCAATTTCCGGAGGCCAGCCATCCTGGAGGGTCCAGAAGGCAGGCCAGGTTCCCTTATGCTTCGGAGCCTTGAAACGACCTTCAATGTAGCCGTACTTCACTTCGAAATGGCCTTTGGTATCAATAGCTGCGGAAGTGTAATCCACCGGAATTTCCTTGCCATTGAACTTAGCCGTGCCCGTTGCCTTGGGGTGCTTCTTGGCTTCACCCTTCAGCATCAGCTTGCCATCTTTCACAATGACATTTTCTTCTGCACAATAGGCGCGGTGGTTGTGGGTGTGGCCCCAGTTGTAAGTGGGATTCCACTTTTTCAAATCGAGAGCATCGCCATCGAAGTTATCTTCGAAGACCAGATCCCAACCGCTAAAATTTGCCGGAGGATTAGCAACAGCAACCGTTGCCAATGCACAGATTGTTCCTACGAAAGCCTTTGCACAAAGGCTCTTCACTCCAAAGTTTTTCATACCCATCCTCGCCCACGGCACCCATAAACACCACTATCCGCAGGCAGTATCTTAAATATAACGTCTCGCACGGACTTTTCAAAATGTGGACTTTTTCGTACAAATAAAAAAAGCCCCCTTTTCAGGGGACTTTCTTAAACTTTGTCCGTAAAAAACTAGCGCTTTCTCTTCGGCAGTTCCTTAGCGTGCTTTTCAAGCCATACAGCGTCTTCCAAGGCACGTTCTGCTTCAGTTGCCCAGTCGGAATCCGGGAACTGCTGCACCACTTCGCGGTAACGAGTAACAGCGCTGTGGAAGTCTCGCATTTCACGATAGATGTTACCCATCTGGAGCATGGTGAAATAACGTTCTTCAGGATTCTGTTCTGTTTCCAACAAAGTCTTGTACATCTGGAGAGCGGCTTCCAGGCTGCCAGAGGTTACCAACAAATTAGCGTTCTGCACAGACGGTTCTACAGGAGCTTCGGCGGGAGCTGCTTCTGCAGTCTGTGTTTCAGGTGCGGCGGCCTGAGGTGCAGGTTTTGCTGCAGTCTGAGTAGCCTTGTCCTTGGCAGGAACTTCAGCGGTCTTGGTTTCCGTAGTCTTTTCTGCAGCAGCGGCCTTTTCTTCAGCGGCAGCCTTGTCTGCTTCAGCCTTTGCAGCCTTGATAGCAGCCAAACGTTCTTCAGCATTTCTGCGGTTCTTTGCGGCAGGACCAGCCTTCTTCAGATAAGCAGCCAAGAACTTCTGTTCCAGGTCCACCTTGGAATTCTTCTGATAAATGAGGGACAAGTAGTAGTTGGCTTCGTTGCCTTCTTCCTTGTATTCCAAGCCCTTCTTCAAGTTGTATTCAGCCTTATCCATTTCACCCATTTCAAAACGGGTAAGACCAGCATAGAAGTAAGCACCAGCATGCCCCGGAGTCTTCTTCAGGACTTCGCGCCAAGCCTTGGCTGCTTCGGCATAATTCTGTTCAGCGAAGAGAGCCTTGCCTCTTTCAAAGGGATCTATGGGAAGAGCCTTTTCTTCAGCAACAGGTGCTGCGGCCTTCGGTTCTTCCTTCTTGGCAGAAGCAGCTTCGGCGACCTTGGCCGGTGCAGGTTCTGCAACCTTCACAGGTTCAGCAGCCTTTGCGGGAGCGGGATCTGCAACCTTGGCAGGTTCAGCCTTAGGTTCGGCCACGGGAGCCGGTTCAACCTTAGGTTCGGCCTTCGGAGCTTCAGCAACCTTCACAGGTTCTGCTGCAGGAGTTTCCACAGAGGATGCTTCAATGGGAGCAACGACAGGAACTTCAGCCACTTCTTCCACCGGACGGTTCTTCGGATCCTTGGCGCGTTCATCGGCAGCCTTGGACTTCTGGCCCAGTGCTTCATAGACCTTGGCAGCACCTTCATAGGCAGCGCTCATGGTCGGATCAAACTTGTATGCCAAACGGTAGTTGGCCAATGCACCGCTATAGTCCTTCATCTTCACGCGGACTTCAGCTGCAGCAAAGTATGCTTCAGAGTTCTTGGGATTTTCAGCCAGCATGGCACGGTATTCACCCAAAGCCATTTCATAATTTCCCTTAGCCTCAAAAATTGCGCCCTGTTCCATACGAGGGTCTGCGGCAAAGGAATAGCCAATCAAAAGAGACAAAGCAATTGCAGAAATTCGAATATTCATACTACAAATCTAACTAATTTTCAAACATATAACTCATTGACACTCAACAAGTTACGTGTTTTAAGCACGTTTTCCAGGTAATTACCGGCCACACCTCGATCCAAACGTTAAAAAAAACTTTTTACCCTTAAAATTGATGTTTTCGAGCCATGAAAAGCTAAATTACAGGTACAACTTTTGAGATTAAAGGTTTCTAATGGGTAGACTGATTCAATACATTCTGGCAGGCGTCCTGGTGGACATCATCCTTTTCGCACTACATTATGCCATTTCCGATGACTTTTTTGCCAATACCATCGGAAACAACATCATGTTGGTGGTCTACCTTCTGGGCATTATTGTTCCCTGCGCCATCTATTACATCAAGATGCCTCCTGGACAAGACACCAGACCTTAAAGCCTTAAACCTCCCACGCCTCGGGAGGTTTTTCTTTTTCCGCTCACAAAAAAAACGCAGCCCTAAGGACTGCGTTTTCAACTTAGCTCTGCGAAAAGCCGCAGAACGTCATGGGAGTCATGCCTTACGGCTACGGACTGCAGCGAACACGCCGAGACCAGCCAACAAAATCAAGGCAACAATGCTGACCTTGACGCTAGCATGGAAAGGCTTACTGCGGTATTCCATACGAACTTCAGACTTGCCTGCCGGAATTTCAACAGCACGAAGAGTTCCGAAAGCCTTGTAGACCTTAACTTCAGCGCCATTCACGTAGGCCTTCCAGTAAGGATGATAGTTACCGGCAACCACCATGAAGCCCGGGCGGTTTGCTTCTACGCTAAACACCTGGGTATCCATCTTGGGGCTTGCAATAAGTTTTGCAGAACCCTGAATCGGACCGTCTGCTGCAACACTACCCTTGAAATCGGAAGACGGCATTTCAGACAAAATAACCTTTTCCTTGTAGAAGAACTTTCCTTCTTCATCAGCATACTTCGGTGCGGCGGGCCTTGCGGCAACAGGAGCGGCTACGACAGAGGAATCTGCAGCCACAGCACTATCAGCGGCATTTTCAGCAACCGGCTCTGCAACAGATTCTGCAGCCGGTTCTTCAGTCTTTTCCACGCGATGAGCAGCCTGCATGCGCAAGGTCTGAATTGCAGAAGAATCATCCATCACGACGGCTTCGCCAAAGAGGTAGGCTTCACCCATGGCAGTAAAGTTCACTGTCACGGGCATGTTCTTGGAGAAGTCCTGAATAATAAATCTGATATTCATCAAATCCAGGAACGGACGAGGAATATTAGGATCCAAGGCGCCCTGGTTGATATCATTCATGGTGAAGTTCATCAAGTAGTTTGCATTTCTCTGACCACCACGGAATTCACGATAGCTAGCAAGTTCGTTATCATGAATACCATCGGCATTGCGCAAGCGATACTGAGGGAAGTTGTTTCCGCTCAAAGCCTTGTTGCGGGAAATGGACAGCACGCGAGGAGTATTCAAGGAATCCGCCTTATAGGGAGCCTTGATAGCAGCGGCAATGGGATTTGTGGGCTGCAGGTATTCAGAAGCAGGAACATTCTGAATGAAGGCGCCATTGATGACAAACAATTCTACACCGGCAAAGATGGCGAGCACTGCAGCCTTCGCAGCAACACCAGCCTTCCATTTGAACACGCCCCAAGTAGCGGCAATGATGACGAGAATCAGAACGAAGCCCGGAATCACCTTACCTGCGGTTGCATTCATCACCACTTCATTCAAGGACTTGAAATAAGGAGCGGTAATAGGATCGTTCATCAAGTTCTGGCCACTCATAAGCAATATGCCAATGAAAGCAAAGCCGAACAAGATGCAAGCCTGGACGCCGCGATGAGTTCCCGGCAAACCAGCCTTATAGGCATCCATAAGATTTGCAACAGAGAATTTCTTGCCCTGGTCATCCATACTCATGACACCCAGGCAGAGAACCGCGTAAGCAATCATCACCACAAGACCAACAGGGCCGATAAAGGCGGTCCACGCAAAACGGGCAATCACAGCAAGCACCAGCAAAATCACATACATGGCGGTACCATGCATGAGGCCACGGCGATCCTTTTCCAAGGCTGCAGCTTCTTCAGGATCTTCAGACTTTGCGGTCAAAGCCTTCAACACAGGACCAGCCATCATCACCAACAAGAGCGGCAGCCAGAACAAGGCCATACCCGGGGCACGGAAATTCTTGACGCCCGGCAAAATATTGTACCACAACTTGAACAAGGGAGAATGGTCACCCATACCATAGCTAAGAGCAACTACCGCACCCATACCCCAGAAAGCAGCATAACGGCGCTTACCCGGCAGGAACAGGCAGAGGAAACCAAGGAAAGTCAAAAGAGCGCCCGCATTATTGTGATCCAGCTTAAATGCATTGTGACCCCAGTAGAACGGAGAGCCACCACCAGCAGCCATGCTACGGTATTCATCCATGGTCACGTTCACAAAGGAACTACCTTCCAGGTCGCCGGTCTTTTCGTTCTGCTCATAAACGTCAACGCCAACGAAACCCGGCAGAAGCATCTGGGCCATTTCTTCCTGATGCAAGGACCAGCTCACGGCATGACCGTAGTTGGTATGGCTATCGTCGCCACGGACAGACTGAGTGGTGGTATAAAGGTAGGGCGGAATAATCTGGAAGCAAGAAATTGCCAAGCCGAAAGCGAGACCGATAGCTGCAAGGCCAATACGCTTGCCGCGGGTCTGAAGACCATTGCAATGGAAAGCAATTTCATAAAGAGTGTAAA
Source organism: Fibrobacter sp. (assembly GCA_024399065.1). NCBI lineage: Bacteria > Pseudomonadati > Fibrobacterota > Fibrobacteria > Fibrobacterales > Fibrobacteraceae > Fibrobacter > Fibrobacter sp. The sequence continues at coordinate 30,794 of JAKSIB010000008.1, forward strand.
GGCCGGCGCCCCACAGGAACAAGTAGGTCAGCTGCAGGTGGGATCCGAGAATCATCCAGGCAACGCTCAAGGCAAGCACAATCATGTAAGGAATGCTACCGGTGCGAACCACCTTACGAATAGCAAGCAAAGCCAGAGGAGCGATGGCGAACACCATCATCTTACCATCGTGGCCACCGTAGATGTAAGTGAAGAATTCCGGAGAAAGAGCATAGAGCAAGCCAAGAAGGCCAGCCCACCACTTGTTGCCGGTCAGGTTCCAGGCCAAGGCCATGGCACTCATAAAAGCAACCCACACCGTCAAGATGAACTTGAAGCCAACAGCGCGAGCCGGATCCATAAGGAACTGCACCCAGACCAAGGGATGGTAGGCATCAGCAAACAATGCGTCGATAGTCGGCACACCGCCAAGACGGCTATCGTCCCATTCCGTCAGGATAGCGTTGAAGGTACGGACGATTCGGCTACCGATACCATTCAGCTGGTCACTGTTCAGCATCAGCTGGTTTGAATCGAAAGCGAATCCACGGAACACCACCAGAAGGATGGCAAGGAACAAAACGGACATAGCCGCAAAAAACGCAGGTTTCTTTTCAAAAATCTTCATGGCAGACAATTTAGTAAAGGTGCGGGGGAATAAAAAAAACGCCCCGTTTTTAACGAGGCGTACAAAGAACTATTTGCGGGACCGATTAGTCAACGGTGTTTTCGTCGGTCACGGTAGTCTTCATGAGGCAATAGACACCAAAAGCGGAAATAACGCAAGCGGCGATAATTGCAACATACTTAATGATTCTGGCCATACTTAAACTCCTTAATGTTTATTTCTGTTTCACAAAATATTTGTTTTTTTTCAAAAAATCAAGTCGGGTCTGTTAAAAATCACACTTTTTAGGCGTTTTTCGTCAAAATCATGCAAATAACAGGCAACTTCTTGTCCACCTCGTTTTCGCTGGGGATGATTTCGCTTTCAAGAACGGTGCAGTTCAGTTCCTTCACGAAAAATTCCAGCTGGGAACGGTCGAAACCGAGCCAAATATGGCCGTGGGTGGTGCGGAAGGATTCTTCCTTATGCTGAGCCAAGTCCAGCAGGGCAAGCATTCCACCGGGTTTCAAGATGCGGACGGCTTCCTTGAGGGCCAGTCGCGGATCCATGGCATGATGAAGCACCTGGCTCATGAGGACCAAGTCCGCAAAGTCTGCAGGAAGACCAGTCTTTACCATGTCCGCCACCTTGGGAGACACATTGGTAATACCCTTCTGCTTCAAAATCTTCTGGAAGCCGCTAATGACCTTGGGATCGCAGTCCAGGGAGGTCACGTGCCTGCAACGTCCACAAAGCATCAAGGACAGGTCGCCGCCTTCGCCGCAGCCCACGTCCACAGCGTTTTCAAAAGGCTGCATCAGCTTGCTGAAGAGGCTGATCTGGGCCTTGAGGCTACCGCCTGCCTGGTCCAGCTTATGAATCTGGTTCTTGGTGTTGTCGGAACGTTCTTCCAAAGCCTGGGCAGCACGGCACTTGAGGATTTCCTTGTCCGGAAGTTCCTCGTAGGCCTCGCGGATCATGGAAAGCATGCGGTTGCTCAGGTAAAGTTCTTCACTCAGGCGATAGTAGGCCTTGATACCGTCGCGGCGGTCCTTCAGCAAGTTGCAAGAGGAAAGCTTGGCCAGGTGGCGGCTGGCGTTACTCTGGTGAATATCCAGAATATCCTTGATTTCGTTGACAGTGAATTCAGCCTGGTCCAGCAGCAACAGAATCTTTAGACGCATTTCATCGGAAATGGTGCCGAAGAGGTCCATGCTAGGAACGATAGGTTCGCGAGTGTAATTTGAATTTGCCACAAAAACTCCGTAGGAAGTTATACTGCCAATATAATTTTTTTAGTTTAGGCCTGTGGAAAAACGAAGTTCAATCATACGCTCTCTGGCCCTATCCGCCATTTTATGCCTGTGGTGTACCCCATCCAAGGCTTCCGCAGAGATTGAATACGAACTCTCCCCCACCTTGGATATTACACTTTCTGTATTAGGAGCCGCAGCCCAGGGAATCGGTTCCTACCTTCACAGCCAGATGGAAATCAAGGACCACGACGCTTTGCGCCCTGCCAAAGACTTCCTCCCCTGGGATAGAAAGTTCATGGGCCGTTACAGCGAAACTGCAGATTTAATGAGCGATATTGGATCCGTTATCGCAGTTGCACCCTTGGCCATCGGTGGTTATGCATGGTATAGCGGAGCCTCCAACGGAAAAGAATTCGCCACATTTTCCCTTATGTTCATCCAATCCATATTATTCCAAAGTGGAATAAACCTGGCGACCCGCTCTTTGGAAATTTGGCCGCGCCCTTACATCTATTCTGAAAGCGAAAAGGGAAAAGAGGCAGTCCAAAATGCGAAAGGGGAAGCCTACGGATCCTTCTTTTCAGGCCACGCTTCCGCCGCATTTACGGTGGCTGTTTTCACCTCGGAATGGTATGACCAAGTCTTCCCCAACTCAGCAAATACAGGGCTTGTACGCGCATTGGCCTTTTCCTTGGCTGGTTTTGAAAGTGTACTTCGCGTCGCTGCCGGCAAGCACTACCCCACCGACATTCTCGTAGGAGCGTTGGTTGGTACCGGTGTAAGTTACGGAGTTCTTACATTGCATAAAAAACGGAACAAAAAGTTCTCTTTGTGGGTATTTCCCGGTGTAACGGGCGCCACACTTTACTTTTGAAAACTTTTTATAACAACTAGTTTCAAATTCCTCGGTATATATTCAAAGAGTAATGGCGCGGGACAGTGAGTTTCTGTCCACAATGTGCGCCTTAAAGGATTAGGCTAGTATGTTTGTTTTTTCTCCAAAGCACATCGTCACCGCTTTAGTCGTGTCTGCGTTTTTCGCAAGCACAGGCTTTGCTGCACCCCACAAGATGGGCGTAAAGAAATCCGTGAAGATGAGCAAGGCTAAGACCCAGATGGTTCACCAGAAGAGCGAAGCCTTGGAACAGCCGGCCGCAAATATGTCCGAAGAAGAACTTTTCAAGATGGCCCTGGAAAGCAAGAACATTTCCATGGACGGCAAGACCCTCACCGACAAGCGTGACGGCAAGAAGTATTCCATCGAAATTCGCGGGGACAAGGCTTGGATGAAGAAGAACCTTGCATTCAGTATTTCCACTCCCCGCCAGTGCCTCATGGAAAACGAAGATTTCTGCAAGAAGTACGGCCGCTTCTACAGTCATCAGGAAGCTAACAAGGCTTGCCCCGCAGGTTGGCACCTTCCCGACGATGGCGAATGGCGCGATTACCAGAAAGATCGTTCCAAGCTTGATTGGAAGGATCTTGGCCAAGGCGGTTGCAAGGATTGGGACGGCTACTGCGAAAGCTCTACCACAGGTCACTACTGGTCCGCTTCCACCGTCAAGAAGAACACCGGCCGTTCCTGGGAATTCAAGAGCGAAGCCAAGAGCATCAACCGCACCGACGAAAGCGCAAGCAAGGGCCTCTACGTTCGCTGCGTCGCCGACCTCCGCTAAAGAACCGCGTACCAATTAACGCGCTATCATAAAGATTTTTTCTCTCCTCCTATAGAATAAAAAAGGCTCCGCGAAAGCGGGGCCTTTTTTATCAATGATTTTGTTATCTATTAATGTTCGTGACCATGCTCGTGATGATGTTCGTGATGTTCACAGCAACCCCCGTGTGTGTGATCATGACTTCCAAGAACGCGATGAGGAATACCATGGGCAATCAAGTCCACTTCACAGCCATAGGCATCCGTAATCATTTCGCGAGTAAGGTTGGAACCTTCGTGGTAATGGACATCCTTGTTGACGCAGACGATGCTCTTCACGCGATTGGAAAGAGCCATCAGGTCGTGTGTCACCACCACAATGGTCATGCTGGAACTGAATTCAGCCAGCATATTATAAAGGTTTTCCTGGCCGGCGGCGTCAATGTTGTTGCTGGGTTCGTCCAGGAAGAGAATGCGGGGATTGCACACCAAGGAGCGGGCAATCAAAACACGCTGGCGTTCACCACCGCTCAGTTCCCCAAGACGACGATCCAGGTAGCCCTCCATATGCACCTTGGAAAGAGCGGCGGAAACCTCCGGGGACTTGGGCTTAAGGCCGATTTTGCCCAGGGCAACGCACTCACCCACCGTAATGGGAAATTCAATATTCTTGTTGGTATTCTGGGGAACGTACCCCACCGCCACCTTGTTAGATGGAACCTTGTCACCAAAGAGGCGAACTTCGCCAGACTGGGGTTTGAGAAGACCCACTATCAGGCGCATCAAGGTAGACTTGCCACCGCCATTGGGGCCGATAATGGCAACGAAATCATTTTCCTCGATTTCCAAGTTCACATTGGAAAGCACCGGAGTCTTGCCGTAGGCGAAAGAAAGATTCTTGATTTCAATGGCGTTCATCGTTTACCAATATAGTTAGTCCTTGCGGTTTCCGTCTATGGCAGAAAGCAAAGCCCTGATGTTCTTTTCGTATTCAAAGGACAGCGGGTCCGTATCCAAAATGACAGCATCCAGTTCACGGGCGATGGTTGTGGCGGCACGCTTGCTGAACTGAGGCTGCACAAACACGATATGGACGTTATTCGCCTTGCCCGTCTTTGCCAGGTTGAGCAAGTCACGAGGCTTCGGTTCCTTGCCGTTCACTTCCACAGTCAGCTGCGTCATTCCGTAGTCCCGGGCGAAATAGCCGTAAGACGGATGGAACACGATAAAGGTTCTTGCCTGCTGGGGCAGCTTTGCAATGGAGGTGCGCAACTCGGCATCAAGCTTTTTCAAACGTGCAGTCAGTTTCACCCAGCGTTCAATATACAATCCCGCATTTGCAGAATCCAATTTTACCAGAGCTTCGTAAACATTGCGTGCAACTTGCATCATCTGCAGGGGCGAAGTCCACAGGTGGGGATCCAGTTCCTCCCCATCGTCGTGATCATCATGTTCTGCGACGGATTTTTCACCTGCGTGAATTGCGGCAGATTCTACTTCGTGGTGATGATGTTCGTCTTCCTCCATCCAGTTGATATCCTTGGACAGGGAGACGATTTGAACGTTCTTGTTCACTCCCTTGAAACGAGGAAGCCAGGCTTCGTCCATGCCGGAACCATCGCTGAAATAAACAGAGGCCTTGGCGAAATCCTTCAAGGTGGATGGCTTAGGCTCAAAGGTATGGGGATCGGCCCCAGGAGGCAACAAGGTTACCACCTCCAGCTGGTCACCGCCGATTTCAGAAACCACGTTAGCGTAAGGCTGCAAAGTCACAGCCACAGTCAACTTGGCTGCGGAAACGGAAACGCAAAAAATTGCGAGGATGACGGCAACAAAAAAGCGCACTAAAGGCGTCCTTCGAAAAAGCCTTCAAAGTCGATATCGCTGACCATTTCCACCACGTATTCAGGTTTTTCAGTCAGCTTTTCCAAGTCTTCGCGCTTGGTCTCGCCACAGAGGGGCAGCACAAAACGACAGCCTGAACGGCGAGCCAGTTCATAGTCCGTATAAAGACGGTCCCCCACAAAAAGGATTTCTTCCGGCTCATATGTTTTCAGCAAATCGGAAAGCATGGCGGGATTGGGCTTACCAAAGCTCTTTTCCGGTTCCACACCGTAGGCGGTCTTCAGGAGAGCCATGAAGCTACCGATATCGGGCACAGGGCCGTTGGCGTCTGGGCAAACAAAATCCGTATGGGTCACCCAGAAGGGGATCTTGCGCTGCACGCGGAAGGAGAGTTCGCAAAGTTCACGGTAGTCAAAGGAATTGTGGTAGGCAATGAGGACCAGTTCCGTTTCTGCCACACTGGGGCGCAGGTTCAAGGTGGGATCCTGAGCGGCAAACCATTCCGTGACTTCGGGATTAGCAAAGAAGAACACATTCTTGATACCTTCTTCATGGATGGCATCCAAAGAAAGGTACAAGGCTGAAATAATAGCATCGTCAGTCAGAGGCAAGCCCATAACTTTCAGACGGTTTTCGTAGAACACCGGGGACTTGCTGGTGTTATTGCTCAGGTAGTAGACCGGAACCTGGCTAGCCACACGGTTCACCGTCTTTACTGCCTTCGGGTACGGGCGACCACTGAGGTAGAGGGTACCGTCCAGATCAAACACCACTGCTTTTACAGGCTTATGACTTTGCATACCGTCAAAAATAGCAAAATAAGCTATCTTTCATTCCATGAAAACACCTGACAGTCGTTTCTATTGTCCCTTAATTACAGTTGGAACCCTGGTGCTGGACGAAAATGAAAGCACCCACGCCATTCGCGTCTGCCGCGCAGCCGTTGGCGATGTTTTACAGCTTTCCGACGGTTTGGGCCATTACGCCGACGCCACCATCGTCAAGGCCGACGCCAAGGCCTGCGAAGTAAAGGTGGACGTAGTAGAAAACGCTTCCGCAGAACGACCCAAGGTATCTCTCGCCATTGCCTGCCTCAAGGACGACGCCTTGGAAGAGGTGGTCTTCCATGCTGCACAGACAGAAATTGACAGCATTATTTTCCTGCGCACCGACTATTCCCAGGAACCCAAGAATTCCGACCTGAAGAAGACCGTCCGCCGCGCCGAATTGAAGGCCCTGGTCAGCTTGAAGCAATCCAAGAAGCCCTGGCTTACCAAAGTGGAAGGCCCAATCGAATTTTCCGAATGGCTGAAAAACTACAAGGGCGACCTGGTCCTTTGTGACATGGACGGCAATGCCGCTCCCAGCGCCCAGGACCTGACGACTACGACCACATTGCTGGTTGGTCCAGAAGGTGGTTTCTCCCCCAAGGAAATTGACGCCGTTAAAAACTTCGGCGCAGGTCGAGTCCATCTGATGAAATTGGGCAATACCCGCCTACGCGCACGGACCGCAGCGATAATTGCGTTAGGCAAAATCGTTTGCTAGTTTTTTTGTAAATAATTATGTATAATTTCTTACAGACGTGATTCATTTCACGTTTTAGAGGAGTTTTGTTTTGATTTACTATTTGCTGGCTGCGCTTATTATATCGTTCATCAACATCGGCCTGTTGATGTTGATCAACTCCAAGAGAACGACTTCTTTTTATACAGCAATGTTCTACGTAATGACCATCCAGTTGGCAGGTCACTACTTCCTGGCTCGATCCACCACCGTTGAAGAAGCCTTGTTGGCAAACAAGATTGCCTATGTCGGTGCCGTCTACGTCCCGCTGCTGTTCTTCCTTGGCGAATTGACCATTTGCAATATCAAGGTATCCAAGACCCTTCGAATCGTACTGTTCCTCATCAGTTCCGTGATTTACGGATTTGCCGCAACCGCCGGTTATAGCGATATTTTCTACAAGAGCATCACCTTGGTGCAGCGCAACGGCATGACAGACTTCATTCCCGTTTTCGGCCCCACCCATGTGCTGTTCAACATCATGTTGTTCATATACCTGATTTCCGGCATCGTTGTTCTCGTATACTCCCTCCTCAAGAAAAAGAATTTCTCCTACCGCAACCTTTGGGGCTTGGCCGCCATCGGTTTCATCAGCATCGGATCCTTCTTCATCTTTAGAGAGTTGGGCTGCGACATGCTGGCCATGCCTGCGATTTATCTTGCTGTCGAAGCAATCATGCTTTGCATCATCCACCGCATCGGTCGTTACGATATCGAAGGCACCATTCGCGACACACTGGAATACCAGAACGAAAACGCCTACCTGTCCTTGGCCACCGACAAGACCTACCTTGGCTGCAACGACATCGCCTATCATTTCTTCCCCATTTTGAAGACTTTCCGAGTAGATTCAAAGATTCGTGAAGCCGACGAATTTGGAAGCATCCTTTCCAGGTTCATTGAAAAGTTCAATCCCCAGGATCTTTGCCAGGTGGACTACTTCCAGTATGGCAACAAGCATTACAAGAGCGTCCTGAGAAACCTGCACCATGGTTCCAAGACCTGCGGCTACCTGTTCCGCATCGAAGACGACACCAAGATGCAACGCTACATCAAGCTTTTGGACAAGTACAACACCGACTTGGCTACCGACGTTCAGAACAAGGATGAACACATCCAGGTTATCCAGGAACAGATGATTATCGGCATGGCCAACATGGTGGAAAACCGCGACAGCAACACCGGCGGACATATCAAGCGTACAAGCCAGGTCGTCAAGATTCTCGTCAACGAAATGAAGAAGGACGAAGCCTACCGCAACATGAACAAGTTCTTCAACGCAGTCATCAAGGTCGCCCCCATGCACGACCTTGGAAAGATTGCCGTGGACGATGTCATCTTGCGTAAGCCAGGCAAATACTCTGCAGAAGAATACAACAATATGAAGACCCACTCCGAAAAGGGCGCCTACATCGTTGAAAATCTTTTGAAGGATGTCGAATCCCAGGAACTGGTGAACATCGCCAGAAACGTGACCCACTACCATCACGAACGTTACGATGGTTCCGGTTATCCCAATGGTTTGAAGGGCACGAGTATTCCTCTGGAAGCTCGCATCATGGCTATTGCCGACGTGTACGACGCATTGGTCAGCCGCCGCTGCTATAAGGAAAAGATGTCCTTCGCAGAAGCCTACGACATCATCGTAAGTTCCATGGGTACACATTTCGATCCGGCATTGAAGAAGTATTTCATCAACTGCCACAAGGAACTGGAAGCCTTCTACGAAAGTTGCGGTGACTAAAAACTCGGCTATGCCGAGTTTTAGTTATGAAATACAAATCACAAAGTATGAGATAATATAAGAGAAAAGCTCGGCGAGGCCGAGCTTTTTCTAATTACGAGGTACGAATTACGAATTATGAGAATTCGCGGGTCCGGACCATTTTTACAGCGTGATTTTCACCTTTTCGCGCATAGCCATGACGGTGTCCTTTGCTTCTTCCACAGTGTTGCGGCGAGCGAGGAGAACGCCCATACGGCGGTGACCCTTCAGTTCCGGCTTACCGAAGAGGCGAAGGCCAGTATCCGGTTCTGCGAGAACTTCTTCGAGGCCGCTGAACTTCACCTGAGTGGAGTTGCCGTCGCAAACGATTGCCTTGGAAGCACTGGGGCCGTGGAAAGCAATGTTGGGAATGGGCAGGCCGAGAATGGCTCGTGCGTGGAGAGCAAATTCGGAAAGGTCCTGGGAGATCAAGGTTACCATACCGGTGTCATGGGGTCTCGGGCTCACTTCGCTGAACAGGACTTCATCCTTGCAGACGAAGAGTTCTACACCAAAGATACCGCGGCCACCGAGAGCGTCGGTCACCTTCTTGGCAATGACCTTAGCCTGTTCCAGAAGTTCCGGCTTCATGGGCTGGGGTTGCCAGGATTCCTGATAGTCACCACCAACCTGATGGTGGCCGATGGGTTCCAGGAATGCAGTGCCTGCCACGTGGCGGACGGTGAGCAAAGTAATTTCGTAATCGAAGGGAACGAAGCCTTCAATAATCACACGGCTTGCCTTACCGGTACGGCCTTCATTCTGGGAAATGTTCCAGGAATTCTCGATATCAGCTTCAGTCTTGATGACGCTCTGGCCATGACCAGAAGAGCTCATCACCGGCTTGATGACGCAAGGAATACCGATTTCCTTGACGGCAGCCTTGAAGTCTTCGAAGTTGTCAGCAAACTTGTAGGGGCTGGTCTTGATGCCAAGTTCTTCGGCAGCGAGACGGCGGATACCTTCGCGGTTCATAGTCAGCTTGGTTGCCTTGGCGGTAGGAATGACGGTGTAGCCTTCGGATTCCATCTGAACCAAAGTATCGGTAGCGATAGCTTCCACTTCCGGAACGATGTAGTCAGGCTTTTCCAGTTCAATGACGCGACGCAGTTCTGCACCATCCAGCATGTTGATTACATGAGAGCGGTGAGCCACCTGCATGCCCGGGGCATTTGCATAACGGTCAACGGCAATCACTTCAACGCCGAGACGCATCATTTCGATGATGACTTCCTTACCCAGTTCACCTGCACCGCAGAAGAGAACCTTAGTTGCACTAGAGCTAAGCGGGGTACCGATTTCAGCCATAAAAAACTCCTGTTAAAGGCCCTATAAAGATAGATAATAATGATGGATGAGCCAAGTACGAATTACGAATTATATTCTCATAATTCATACTTCATAATTCATAATTAGAATCTGTAGTCCACGGGGTTTAATGTGAATTTCACACCGGCACGGATCCAACCGTCGGTGCCATTTTCGCCTTTGACATGGTCCAAATTATCGTAAATGCGGAATCCACCACCCAGATAGTATTCAAACCAGCTCTTTAATTTGTCCTTATAAAGGACGTCAAAGACATACTGGCTTTCTTCCACACCGGAAGTGGAGCCCTTAGTATTCAGAGCTTGGTTATACTCGGTATAAAGTTCCTTGTCACCCTGCTGTAGCCAGGCAAAGGAAAAATCGACGGAACGTTTTCCGTATTTCCAATTGACATCGAGCCACAAATCCAGTGCATCAGGGCCTCGACGGTAGCCTACAGGATAGTCCACAAAATAGGCATCAGCGTAGTCGGGATCATTTTGTTCACGATAATTGCTGCGGTACATCCTGCGTCCAGTGTACTTGAGCAGGGGCAGCTTGCTATTGTTGGATGCGGGATCTGTAAGAACCACATCAAGACGGGTAGTAAACGTGCCGTATTTTTCTGTCGGAATTTCCTGGGTATAGCCAACCATATAGTTGATAATGGAGCGGCTCGTTCCCTTATCATCGTCCTCGCCTACCGGACTGTTCAAGTCTTCCATGTTCATCTGACCGTAGAATTTTGCACCCTTGATGGGCTTAAAACCTATGTCGAAGGAAGTTGCGGCCGAAGTATAGCCCGAGCCGTAATTATCGTGCCAGTAAATGAACGGATTAAAGGATCGGAATTCCAGTGGCTTGCCACCGACCATGCTGGTTTCAACCACATAAGCCCAGAATTTGGATGTTTCAAGACCAAAACGATGGTACACCAAATTCTTTACATTTTCACCATAAGTTCTGTTACGCTGATTATCAACCTGTTGACTCGGTTCCGTACACTTCTGGGCGTAAGCTTCTGTTCCCTTGACCGGACAACCTGTTGCATGATCAATAACATCACCATAGAGCCAGGCGTTAAGAGAACTCAGCAAGAAATCGTAACGGAAGATACCCGGATTGAATTTCCAATGGATACCGTCATGGTACGGGATTCCACCAATAAGGATGTCGTTGGGGGAAGTTTTCACATCAGCCTCAAATCGGCCCACCTGCACATAACCTACCGGATTGTTCCAACGGGCATAGGCATTGATCGGGACATTGATATCCAATTCGCTAGGTTTGTAAGTCAAGTTCGTTTTGGTAGAACTATGATACCAAGCTTCAATATCTTTTCGAAGAGGAGCTTCCAGCAAGAAATGGAAATTCTTGTAACCGGCACGGAAACTCAACGTGAAGAAAGGATTGATGCGGTCTTCGTAATTGCGGCCTGTTTCCAAGGGAATCTGGAGGCCGCGCCAATTGGCAGTGGGACCTCCGTAATGTTCTGCAGTATCTGCAGCAAAGTAGGAGGCCGTAGGGCCGCCATTAAAGCCAAATTCAAAATCCGTTCCAACCTGAACGTAGCCCTTGAGCTTGGAAGAATCACTCCAAAGAGAGCTGCGCCACTGTTCCACGGAAACAGAGCTATCCACAGAAACTGCAGACGGAACAACCGTAGAAGCCTGAGCTGCGGCAACAAGCCCCATAAAGGCAAATGAGATTTTGAAAAAGGATCGCATCATTACTTTGAATGTAGAAAAAGTATAAAACAAAAAGGATTGCCCAGGCAGGGAGACCCAGGCAATCCCTTTGTGTTGTGTTGAATGCGCACTCGCGCATTCGTGTGTGTGTGTGTTTCGTTGAAGACGCACTTGGCATAGCCTGCTGACAAATCAGCAGAGCTTATCTACACCTAATGGCCTTGAAACTGTTTGATTAGAAATCCCTTCCGGAATTCATACGCATGTATGCGGGCAAGCTGTAGTCAACATCAGCCTGCTTCAGGGAATCTTCTGCTTCCTGACGGCCAGCAGCAACGGGCTGACGTACAGTAACATTTTCCTTCTGACGCTGCCATGCCGGAACTTCCAAACCTGCAGTACCACCGTTCATGATGTCGTCATCAGCAACAGCGGAGAATTCAGAGGTTTCGGAGCTACGGAAGGTAGTTTCTTCTGCGGTAGCGTTAGCATTGAAGCCCGGATCGGCAAACATTGCTGCGCCAACTGCACGCATCACCTGAGAATCGGTGAGGGACGGAAGTTCCTGAGCAGGAGCCGGTGCCGGAGCAACGGGAGCAGCCTGCTGAGCGGGCATCTGACGGGTAAACATTTCAGGAGCAGGTGCTGCCGGAGCAACAGCAGGAGCGGCCTGAGTCTGAGCCAGAGCAACAAAGTTCATGGAAGTCGGACGCGGAGTAGCCTGCTGGACACCATGAACCGGAGCGGGAGCTGCCGGAGCAACAGGAGCAACATGCTGTGCAGACGGAACAACGGGAGCTGCAAAGCCAGTCTGCATCATGGTCTGCTGCATTGCGTTCATGACCGGAGCCTGAACCGGAGCTGCAGAGGTACCACCGCAACCGGTAGCGATGATGGTAATGCAAACCTTGTCGCCCATTTCCGGAATGGTGATGTCGCCGATGATGATGTTCGGATCGCCTTCTTCGCCGACCTTTTCATAAATGTGTTCCATAGCTTCGCTATGTTCGATCAAAGAGTAGTTTTCACCGTGAGCCACGTTGATGAGCACGCCGGATGCACCCTTGACGTCGATATCTTCCAGAAGCGGAGATGCGAGGGCCATGTCTGCAGCCATAATGCCGCGGTTTTCACCCTGAGCGAAACCGGTACCCATGAGAGCGCTGCCGCCCTTGAGCATGACCTTACGAATATCAGCAAAGTCAACATGGACGAGGCCGTGGTGGAACATAATATTGCAAATGCTCTGCACTGCGTTGCCGAGGATTTCGTCAGCCATCTTGAAGGCTTCTTCCATGGTAGCCTTCTGGTTGGAAGCCTGGAGGAGGGTCAAGAGCTTCTTGTTTTCAACAACGATGATGGTGTCCACTGCTGCGCGGAGGTTGGTGATACCCTGCTGAGCAATCTTGGAACGTGCGTTACCTTCAAAGCGGAACGGCTTGGTCACAACGCCGACAGTGAGGATGCCGAGTTCGCGAGCAACGCTAGCAACGATCGGAGCAGCACCAGTACCGGTACCACCGCCCATACCAGCGGTAACGAACACCATGTCAGCACCCTTCATGGCTTCCTTGAGTTCTTCAATGTTTTCTTCAACAGCCTTGCTTGCCTTTTCCGGTTCCATGCCAGCGCCGAGACCCTTAGTGGTCTTTTCGCCGATGGAGATCTTGTGATCAGCCAAGCTCATGTCCAAAGCCATGATATCGGTATTGACAGCGTAGTATTCAACGCCTTCGATATTCATCTGCTTCATGCGGTTAACAGTGTTGCCACCTGCGCCACCGACGCCGAACACCTTAACCTTAGCGTTTCTGAAAGAGTTGTCGTCTCCGACGATGCGGGACTTTGCCTCGAAATTGATATTGTCGAATTCACTCATGATTTAATCTCCCTGATTTTGAGTGTTGATGTTGTTATAGATAAGCTTTGATGATGTCAACAAAACGTTGGAATCCTTTCTTGACGGAAACTGCAATCTGGGTGCCAGTTTCGTTTCTCTTCTTTTCGCGATACTGCTTGTTGGCGTAGTAAAGAAGGCCAATACCTGTTGCATAGGACGGATTCTGGTATGCTTCCTGAATACCGCTCATGCCCTTGGGGCGACCAATACGAACCGGCTTGCCAAATGCCTTGGAAGCCACGTTGTCAATACCATCCAAAGAGCAGCAGCCACCAGTCAAGACGATGCCACCGTTGATGATAGAATCCAATTGATGTTTCTTAAGATCCTTTGCCAGCAACTGGAAGATTTCGTTAACGCGAGCCGTAATCACCTGTGCCAAAAGCTTGCGGGAGCACGGGACGTCGCCACGGTCACCAACTGCGGGAACCGGGAAAGTTTCATCTTCAATCAAGTTGCTGATAACGCAAGTACCGTACTTCTTCTTGACTTCTTCAGCCTTGGAGAGTGCGATAGGAACTTGCAAGCACTTGCAAATGTCACTGGTAATCACGTTACCAGCTAAGTCCAGAGATGCTGTATAGCGAACAGAGTCGTTGACAAAGACGGCAATGTCAGCAGAGCCAGCACCAATATCCACCAAGGCAACGCCTAATTCGCGTTCGTCATCGGTGAGAACTGCGCTAGCTGCTGCCAACGGTTCAAGCACGAAGCCAGCCACATTGAGGCCTGCCTTCTGGATGCACTTTGCCAAATTCTGCATAGCGTTCTGGCGGGAGGTGACCACCTGAACGTTAGCCTTCAAACGACGACCGGAGCGACCCTTCGGATTGCGGATCGGACCATCGTCATCAATGGTGTATTCACCGGGAAACACATGGATGATTTCACCGGCGGAAGCAGGAAGAGTGCTAGCCTGCTTCTGGACATTTTCAATATCTTCTTCGCGAACTTCGCCTGTAGACAAGGTAATGATACCGTCGCAGCAGTAAGACTGGACATGCTTACCGGCAATGCCCACATACACGTCACGGACGTCCACACCAGCGGAAAGTTCAAGCTGGGATGCAGCTTTCTGCAAGGTTTCGACGATCAAGTCGAATTCCTCGGCATTTGCCAACGGGAAATCACCGCATTCGACAACGCGAACGGAACTTCCTTCGGAAATACCAACAAACAGATTCACCTTGGATGCCCCGATATCAAGGCCAAAGATGTAATCTTCCTTCTTTATGGTTTGCTTGTTATCATCCATTGACGCACCTCTTATCAAAATTCCTTACATAGGCAAAGCCATGAAATCTCATGTCCACCTCCCCTGCGCAACGCAGGTCCTTGGCAAAGCCTTCACCCAAAGATTCATACAGGGCGAAGTCGTCTTTCTGCCAACCCGATGCCGGATAAAGAACACGATATCCAACATCTCTAAAAAACACTTCTACAGCCTTGTTCTCTTCATCCCAACCCACCTGGGACACATCTTCGTACAAAGCGTTGTTCATCTTCCTCATGGTATTCAGGAAGGTCGCAATGACTTCAACCTTATCCAAGGATTCATTGTCCAAAACCGGCAAGCGCATGGCCGTTGCCATGGAAAGCGGCATGGAAATTCCCTTTTCGGAATAAACCTTGGCCTTACCCTGATCAAGAACAGAAAGCACCGGAGAAGATTCCTGCAACTTGATAAACAAGGAGGACGGGAATCTCTTTTCCACTTCCACAGAACTGATCAACGGAATCAGCATCAAGTTGGAAGCGACGGAGTCTGCATTCAGTTCAGACATGAGCATGCCAGTTTCCACCTGGGCATTCTGCATCACATCTTCCCAAGAAAGCATACGGTTGCCTTCAATTTCCACATACTGCAAGTGGCGAAGTTCCAGAGGATTGAAGCGCTGGAGATAGAAACGTTCATGCCACAAGGCCACAGCGATAGCTACCACGGCGACGAGCAAAGCCCAGCCACCACGCTTAAACCAGCGAGCCACGCGAGCAGTGCCAGACTTTACTTTCTGGACACGAGCTTCCTTGCGTTTGCGCTCGTTGTAGCCGATTCTGCGGCCAAGCAATGTAGTATCACGTTGACTCAAGTTCTTTGTTCCTATGTACTAGACGCATTCCTCGAGAATTATTTCACCAAGCTTGTAGATGCTACCTGCGCCCATGAGAACAACCACATCACCTTCGCGAAGTTCCTTCTTCAAAATGGGGAGCAAGTTCATCTGGTCGCCAATGAAACGGGCATCGCGATGGCCGCGGGCGGTGGCGCTGTCAGCAACCAGGGCTCCGGTAACACCTTCGATGGGCTTTTCACGGGCGGGATAAATATCGGTTGCAAGCAGAACGTCGCAGTTGGCAAATGCACTACCAAAAGCTTCGTGCTGGTCGCGGGTACGAGTGAAAAGATGAGGCTGGAAAGCAACGATGATTCGCTTGTCCGGGAATGCATCGCGGAAGCCAAGCAAAGTTGCAGTTGCTTCAGTCGGATGATGAGCATAGTCATCAAAGACCATCACACCATTCTTTTCACCGATAAATTCAAAGCGGCGCTTCACACCTTCGAAGGCTGCCACTGCCTTGCGGGCAATATCGGCAGAAATACCTTCTTCCACAGCCAAGGCCACAGCAGCTGTTGCATTCAGCACATTGTGACGGCCAGGAATCTGGAGGCGGAATTCACCGAGGCTAACTCCATCGTTCAAAATTTCAAATACCGGGAAACCCTTTTCGAAACGGAGGTTGTCCACGCGGTACTTTGCCTGACGGGAGAAACCGTAAGTAATCACAGGCTTCTTCAAACGGGCCAAAATCTGCTGCACATTGGAATCATCCAGGCAGAGAATAATCTGACCGTAGAACGGAATCTTATTTGCAAACTGTACGAAAGCATCCTTGATGTCTTCGATATTTTCGTAGGTATCCAGATGGTCTGCGTCAATGTTGGTAATGATTGCAGAAGACGGCATCATGGAAAGGAAGCTACGGTCAAATTCGTCGGATTCAGCAATGAGGTAATTGCCCTTACCCACCTTGGCGCCACTGCCATGACCCTTCACCACACCGCCAACGATAATGGTGGGATCCAAGCCAGCTTCTTCCCAAATCTGGCCAACGATAGAAGTGGTGGTGGTCTTGCCGTGAGTACCAGCGATAGAGAGCGTATACTTCATACGCATCAATTCACCCAGCATTTCTGCGCGCTTGATGACAGGAATGCGGCGG
This sequence comes from Fibrobacter sp., assembly GCA_024399065.1. Classification (NCBI taxonomy): domain Bacteria; kingdom Pseudomonadati; phylum Fibrobacterota; class Fibrobacteria; order Fibrobacterales; family Fibrobacteraceae; genus Fibrobacter; species Fibrobacter sp. The sequence goes on from JAKSIB010000008.1 coordinate 47,584, forward strand.
TTGCGAGCTTCCATCAATTCCGGATTATCATGAGGAACTGCAGAAGAGTAAACAACCAGATCAGCATCTTCAACATTCTTTGCATCGTGCTTAGGGTCAACACGAATGCCCAAACCTCTGAGGTAGTCCACGACAGCGCTTTCGCTCATGTCGGAACCGCTAACAATAAAGCCATTAGCGTGAAGCACTTCAGCGATACCGGACATGCCGGCACCACCGATACCTACGAAATGCAGGCGGCGAACACGTTTGCAATCATTAATCTGCATTATGCATTCTCCTTATCCAGGATAATTTTTGCAATCTGGTCGGCAGCATCAGGCATACCCAAAGTCTTTGCTGCAGTAGCCATGTCGGCCAAACGCTTTTCGTCGGCCAGAAGTGTTTCCACCTTTTCCCACAAATGATTTTCTTCAGCATCCAGTTCAACGAGAGCTGCACCAGCCTTTTCCACAACACGTGCGTTATGTTCCTGATGGTTTGCAGTTGCATGAGGGAACGGGAGCAAGATAGACGGCTTACCGAAAGCCAAAATTTCAGCAAGAGCAGATGCACCAGCGCGGCTGATGATCAAGTCTGCATGCTTCATATAAGAGTAGATGCCATCAAGAAAGCCGCGAACAGCAACATTGGGCATTTCACCGAGGCGAGCGTTGATAGCGTCAACGTTCTTTACACCCACCTGCCAGACCACAGATACGTCTTCACGGGCGGTAATAGCCTTGATGCTTTCTTCAATCTTGTTGTTGATGCCTGCAGCACCCTGAGAGCCACCAACGATAAACACAGCCTTCTTGCCTGCGGCAAATTCAGCCGGACGAGCCAAGGAGTCTTCGGTCGGCAATTCGCGAACCGGGTTGCCCAGGATGCGAATCTTTTCGATGGGGAAAGACTTGCCTGCTTCTTCAGAAGTCACGAAGATGGTCTTTGCATAACGGGAGCCGACCTTGTTAGCAATACCTGCAACAGCATTCTGTTCCTGCAGATAAACAGGAATACCCATGGAACCTGCGGCAAGAACGATCGGCAAAGAAACGTAACCACCGGTAGCTACGACAACATCCGGGCTCACCTTCTTGATAACGCTCTTGGCGCGAACGAGAGACTTGGTCAGTTTGAAGGGCAAAGCCAAATTCTTAAGGAACGGACCACGGTGAAGCGGTTCGGCAGAGATGTATTCATAGGGCCAGTTCTTTGCAACCAGGCGTTCTTCCATAGAACCCTTACGGCCAGCAAAAGTAATGTCGGTCACGCCCATCTTCTTCAGGCTATCGGCAATAGCTACTGCCGGGAAAATGTGACCACCGGTACCACCGCATACGAAAAGAAACTTCTTCATACGCCACTCCTTGTAAATTCAAAATTCCTAAGTACGCTGCTTTCAAGTGAAGCTCTGCTGGAGAAAGGTTCCTTAATCAATCTTCCAGAGTTCGGACGAGAAATGTTCAGCAAGATTCCAATGACGACAGAGGAATAAATCAGGTTTGTTCCTCCAAAGCTCAGGAAGGGCAGAGGCTGGCCTGTCGTCGGTCCAAGATCGATACAAACGCAAATGTGGATTGCGAAATTCATAAAGATGGAAAGAGTCAAGGCCAAGGCCAAGTATTTTCCAAAGCGGGTGGAGGAGTTCTGAGCAATCTTGAAACCCTGTGCAAACAGGAGGGTAAACAACACCAGAACAGCCATCGTTCCCACAAATCCAAATTCTTCACCAACCACAGCATAAACCACGTCTTTGTGAGCTTCCGGCAGGTAACCAAGTTTCTGAACGCCCTGACCGAAACCAGTGCCAAACCAGCCACCGTTTCCGAGAGCCTGCAAAGCATGATCCACTTGCCAGTTAGAAGCAGTCATTTCGCCATCACCAGCAAAGAATGCAAGAATTCGTGCACGAGAATGAGTTGAGGACAACAGCTTAAACAGCAGCACCGGAACCATGGCGGCAAGAGCATAGCCCATATACTTCAAATTCACGCCAGCAGTCAGCATAACGCAACCCACAATGATCAAGATGATGAGCATCATGGAATAGTTCGGCTGAAGCATCAAAAGCACAACTGTAATACCCACGGGAATTGCCGGCTGGATAACAGAGCACTTCAAGCTCTTGATATTGTCACCAGCCAAGGAAAGCTTTTCGCACAGCAGCACCAGCATTCCGAGTTTCATAATTTCAGAAGGCTGGATGCCCAAAATCCAACGATTAGCGCCCTTCACGCCATGACCGGACACAAGTGCGGCAATTGTCAAGACAACACCAACACCAAATGCAATGCGTCCCAGCCAGCGCCAATGCCTATAATCAACGACGCGACCAAAGAACAAAATAAGTCCGATACCGACGATAGCTTTCTTAAGGTGAGCCATCATGTAAAATTCTGCAGGACGGCCATTGGCGACAGCAAAGGGAGCGGAGGCGGTATACACCTCTGCTACACCAAAGCAGATCAGCAACAAGGTCACTACCAGGAGGATCTTGTTCATGCCGTTATTTTGAACAGAATTTTCCACTAAACTTTTTTCCCTTAAGCCTTTACAGAAGTGAGACGAAGCATTGCATCAACAACCTGCTCCATGTGCATGCCGCGGCTGCCCTTCACCAGGAGGACATCACCTTCAGCAACAACTTCGGTCAAACTGTCGATAAGTTCTTGTACAGTATTAAAATGGAAAGCCTTCTTCATGCCCTTGGACTTTGCACCCTTCACGTAGAGTTTCGCCTTTTCGCCAACAGTGAAAAGCATGTCGAAATCCATTTCAGGAACAAGTTCACCCATCTGAACATGGAGTTCATCGGTCAACTTACCCAATTCAAGCATATCGCCGAGAATAGCGATACGGCGATTGACCTTCATGTTACCAATGGTCTGCAGAGCCATCTTGGTAGAAGACGGATTTGCATTGTAGCAGTCAGAAACAATCTGGAAACCGTTGGCCTTCTTCAATTCCATACGCATATTAGTAGAACGGAAGGTTGCCAAAGCCTTGGCAATTTCGGTCTTGGAGATCTTGAAAGCTTCGCCCACAGCGATTGCTGCCAAAGCATTGTAGACGTTATGGATACCAGGAACGTTCAGACTGAACTTGGTACGGCCAATGTAGAAGGTAGCGCAGTTGTCTTCGTTATAGGACAACTTTTCCGGTTTGTAGATACCGCGCTTGATACCGAAAGTCACCACCTTGTAGCTGGAATTGGTGCGGCACTTGCAAAGACGAGGATCATCAGCATTCACAATGAGAACGCCACCCTTCTTGAGGCCTGCAGTAATGGTCTTCTTTTCAGCAAAAACACCATCCAAGTCGCCAAGGCGTTCCAAGTGGCTTGCGCCAATGTTGGTAATCACAGCAACATCGGGTTCGGTAGCCAAGGACAGCGGACGAATTTCATCAGGACCGCTGGTACCCATTTCAATAACAGCAGCTTCGTGAGAATGCTTCAGCTGGAACAAGGTCATGGGAACGCCAATGTGGTTATTGAAGTTACCTGCAGTAGCGTGGGTATTGTACTTGGCAGAAAGAACAGCCTGGGTCATGCCCTTGGTTGTCGTCTTGCCGTTGGATCCGGTAATGGCAACCTTCTTCACGTTGAACTTACGCTGATAACCCTTAGCGAGTTTCAACAGAGCCTTGGTAGTATCGTCTACCGGTGCATACATCTTGAAGGTTTCAATGCCTGCGGCATCCTGATTTACAACGCTCATCAGCGCTCCATCCTTTTCCATCTGAGGTACAAACTGGTGGGCATCAAAACGTGCGCCCTTAATCGGCCAAAAGACTACGCCCTTGGCGGCTTCTCGAGAATCCATGCAAAGATTCACCTTGCGGTTCTGGGTACGTCCATTGACGCCCACCGCGGTGGTCTCCAGGATTTCAAGCATTTCCTTAATTGTCAAGTCAAGCTTAAACATTTGCCATTGCCTTCACCACTTCCTCGTGGTCGTCAAAATGATGCTTTGTCTTGCCGATGATCTGGTAGTCTTCATGACCCTTACCGGCAACAACCAGCCAGTCGCCATCCTTGAGCTCAGCGCAGGCGCGAGCGATAGCTTCGGCACGGTTTTCAACAACTTCAAACTTATCGGTCTTCATACCGGCACGGACATCGTTAATGATGTCGGTGGGATTTTCGGTACGAGGATTATCAGAGGTGAGCCAAGCCTTGTCAGCCAGCTTTTCTGCGATAGCACCCATAATGGGTCGCTTGGTCTTGTCACGGTCGCCACCACAGCCGAACACGGTGGAGAGCTTGCCGCGGCAGAGAGAACGAGCAGTCATCAAGACTCGTTCCAATGCATCCGGAGTATGAGCATAGTCCACAACCACATGGACACCGTTCTTGTTCCAGACCTTTTCAAAACGACCCGGAACACGAACTTCTGCCAGAGCCTTATCCATGGCTGACTTGGAAATACCCACAGCCTTTGCCCAGGAAAGGACCAGCATCACGTTATCTACATTGAAGTCGCCACAGAGAGCGGTTTCAAAATGAGCGTCAGCGCCAAAGCCAGCCAAGTCAAACTTCAAGCCATCTTCGGTATTTTCAACAACACCAGCGGGCTTCACATCAGCCTTTTCAGAAGAAAGGCGAGAAACACCCACAACCTTACGGCCAGCAGCTTTCAATTCTTCGCAAAGCTTTGCACCATGTTCGTCATCCACGTTGATAACGGAAACGCCATCAGCAGCCTGGTACTTTGTGAAAAGCAGCTTCTTTGCTTCAAAGTAGGCTTCCATGGTCTTGTGGTAATCCAGATGATCCTGGGTCAGATTGCTGAACAAACCGCTACGATAGCTGATGCCAGCTACACGGCCCTGGTGCAGTGCATGAGAAGAAGCTTCCATCACCAAGTCGGTGCAACCTACTTCCACAGCCTTTGCAGCAAAAGCGAACAAATCCAAAAGACCCGGGGTGGTCAAGTTGGCAGGAACGGAAACATCGCCCACCTTGTTCTTGATGGTACCGAGAAGAGCGACCTTATGACCTGCAGCAGTAAGCATTGCATCCATGAGGAAGGCGCTGGTGGTCTTGCCGTTTGTGCCAGTAATTGCATGGCAAGCAAGCTTTGCAAAAGGATCCTTATAGAAAATCTTTGCTGCTTCAAGACGGGCTACGCGAACATCGGAAACCTGAATCCACTTGGAAGTCAATCCTTCGGGAGCGATAGTTTCGGCAACGACGGCCACAGCACCCGCAGCAATTGCATTACGGGCGAAAACATCGGCTCCTTCAGCAGGAATCGAGAAGAACAAATCGTTTGCCTTCACGCGGCGGGAATCGTCGCACAAACCTTGAACATTCAAGTTCTTCATCAAAGTATCAGACAGCATTAGCTCCTCTCCTTCAACGTCAGTTTGCAAATCTGCCCTTTACGTAATTCTTCATCGGCTTTCGGGGATTGGGCAACAACGCGACCCTTGCCTGTATATTCCACATTCATACGGATGTTTCCGGCAATTTCCAGAGCATCCTTCAAGGAAAGACCCTTAAGATCCGGCATCTTGCCCGCAGTCATTTCGCCAAGCATCAAGGTGATTCCGAGGGAATCACTTCTGTCCCTGCGTTCGGAAATAACGCGGTTGCCTTCACCTTCAAACTGAACCGGGCAATTTCTGGAAGCGGCCAAGGCCTTGGCAGCGTCGGACTTCATACCCACATAATCACCCTTGCAACGGCTCTTGGCATCCACAACTTCCAAGCCGTAGGATGCAGGAGAAAGCTGCGGATGATAATAAACGGCTTCCATGATGCGACGGAAAATCGGGCCAGCGGTATTACCACCGTGTTTCTGCGCGGTTTGTGGATCATCCACCAGAACCATGCAGACATAGCGAACATTTTCAACAGGAGCGAGACCAATGAAGGAAGCCACCTGATGATCGCGGTCATACTTGTGGGTTTCCTGGTTGTACTTTTCAGCAGTACCAGTCTTTCCACCAAAGACCACATCCGGAATCTTCTTGCTCATCACCTTCTTTGCAGTACCGTTGTTCACAACACGGTGAAGCATCTGGCGAATACTTGCGGCAGTCTTTTCAGAAATCACTCGACGAACTTCCACAGGTTCCTTCTTTTCAACCAGGTTGCCCTTGGAATCACGCCATTCCTTCACAATCATGGGTTCCATCAGCTTACCGCCATTGGCAACAGCGGAATAGGCCATCACCAACTGGATCGGAGTAGCCATCAATGCGTGGCCAAAGCCCATGGTTTTCAAGGTACGATCATCACGGCTCAATTCGTAGGGCTGGAGAATCTTGCCTGATTCTTCACCATAGAAAGCGTCGGAAGTTCTCATACCAAAGCCAAAGTTACGAGCCATGAGATAAAGCTTTTCTGCACCAACCTTGTCTGCAATCTTGCCGTAGACAATATTGGAAGACTGAACCATGGCTTCAGCCATATCCATGTCACCGTAAACGTGGGTATCGCAAATCTTTTCAGACTTTTCGCTCCACTTCCAGCACTTGCCTTCGTTTTCAAAAACAGAATCTGGAGAAACAACACCATTTTCCAAGGCAGCGGCAGCGGTAATCACCTTGAAAGTGGAGCCTGGTTCGTAGGACATTGCCACAATATCGTTCTTGGCCATGCTACCAACGCCCTGCTTTTTGGAGTTGGGATCGAAAGTGGGATAGCTTGCCATGGCAAGAACTTCACCAGTATAAGGATCCACAACCACGGCGCTTGCGCTTGTTGCCTTGAATTCGTTAACGCCAGCCTTCAGTTCCTTTTCAACAATTTCCTGCATATTGCGGTCGATTGTCAAGACAAGGTTCTTGCCCGGCTCAGCTTCAGCAACGTTTTCAGAACGGCCGTAGATTTCGCGACTCTTGGCATCTTGAATGCTGACGCGGAAACCTTCACTACCTCGGAGACGCAAGTCGAAAATACGTTCCATGCCCATGCTACCCACGCCATTATAGCCAACCTTGCCCACAATCTGGGAAGCAAGTTTGCCCTGCAGGAATACGCGGGTAAAATCTTCGGTCTTTACGGAATCACGGAGATTGTCAGCAAAGACAACTCCATTGCGATCCATGATCTGGCCGCGTTCTGCATAGATGTTCTTGGTGCGGGTCACCATGGTCTTGGTTTCAGCCTGGTAAACCTCGCGGTTCGGAACCTGGATAAGGAATGTCTGCAAGGCAATCACGCAGATAATGCAGTACACCAGAATCTTGATGATGAACAGGGGATTAATGTAATTGATCAATTTCATTTTGATCCCCCGGACAAACGTACCTTGGTAGGTACAGCATTCAAGTCATAGCCAGCTTCTTCTGCAAAACCGGACAGGTTTTCCAGGGAGCTCAGCTTATTGATTTCAAATTCCTGCAGAAGGATCTGACGATCCAAAAGGCCCACCTGCTTGGAAAGCTCATGGGACTTTTCATAAAGACGAGTCAGACGATTCTGCATATACAAAGGCAAAATCAAGTTGAGGCCAGCCATCAGGACAACAACAATGAAACCCCGCACAATGGTGCGGTTGGAGTAGAAGACGGGAATGTTCTTCACTTGTTCACTCATACCCGTTCGTATACCCTAAGTTTCGCAGAGCGAGCCCTGCTGTTGACGGCAACTTCATTATCAGAAGGAAGAATCGGCTTACGGTTCACCTTCTTGAGGCGCTGATGATTGCCACCGCACATGCATACAGGCAAGTGTTCCGGGCAAATACAAGCCTTTTCAAATTCTGCACAAACATCCTTGACGCAACGGTCTTCCACAGAGTGGTAGCTCATGACCACCAGACGACCGCCCACCTTAAGGCAATCCACTGCAGAACGGATGCTAGTTTCAATCTGGCGGAGTTCGCCATTCACTTCCATACGGACAGCCTGGAACACACGGGCCATAAGGCTGTTGGCATCACGGCGCTTATCCGGGAAGACTGCTTCTACGGCAACCTTGATATCGCTAGGCAGAATGTCGCGACCTTCGCGAGATGTTTCTGCAGCAATTTCAATAATGCGGGTAGCAAGCTTAAATGCACGGTCCATGTCGGCGTTCTTGCGGAGAGCTTCGGCAAGGTCGTCGGCGCTTACGGCACGGAGCCATTCCTGGGCAGAAACTTCTTCACGGCGATCCATGCGGAGATCCAGCGGATTGTTACCTACGAAGGTAAAACCGCGAGAGGAATCATCAACCTGATGGCTGCTGATTCCAAGATCGTAAAGGACACCGTCTACAGCGTCGGCAGAAATTTCGTTACCCAGTTCACTGAACGGAACCGGATGGACAATAAACTGAGGAGCAACACCAGCAAGACGCTTGGTGGCAAACTTCACTGCGTCATCGTCGCGGTCGAAGGCATGCAACGTGCCTGCTGCGGAAAGACGGGTTGCAATAGCATAGGAATGGCCGCCACCACCGAGGGTGCAGTCAACGAAGGTTCCGTCAGCGAGAATTTCACCAGACTTGTTCAGTTCAGAACCGCTTTCAAGACGGAGGCCTTCCAGGCACTGCTTGAGCATCACAGGATCGTGATAGAAGACACCATTTTCGACACCAGCTGTTGCGGCATCGGTACAGGAGCGAACAACGCCGCCGGCGCTATTCAAAATTTCACTAGTCTGCAGGGATTTTACTTGGGGATCACTTTTGGACATTCAATCCCCTCGAAAAGCCAGTCATGCACATCTTATTGAACTCATCCATAGCATCTCCTCTGAGAGAAGAAACCTTGGCTTCGTATCTTTCTGTGCTCCACAATTCCAGGGACTTGCCGCGGTACTCAACGAAAGTTACACCACTAGTAAGTCCAGCATACTGGATTTTATCCTTAGGGAGTAAAATGCGGTTCTGTCCATCCAGTTCCACTGTGGAAGACTGGAGAGACAGACGGAATTGTTCTGCTTTTTCGAGGTCGGGGTATTGATCCAACTCGTCCATGAACTTGTCATATTCTGACATAACAAACAGGCGGAGTTTGCCGTCGGCCCAATATGTCAGCATGAATTCCGTCCCGTCTTCTTCGGTCAATTGACGACGGAATTCCCGAGGGAAGGCGCACCTTCCCTTTCCGTCGATAGCCGATTTGGCCTGACCTCTAAAACGTTTCGGTTTATCGTTCATTACACACTATTCCATCACAATTTTACACAACACATGGAATTATATACACACAGGACAAATATACCCACTTCCAACCACTTTGGCAAGATTTCCTACCATTTTATTACATTCTCGCCCCACTTTCGCCCACCATTTTTGATTTTACCCACATTTCACCACCGATTTTTGTCTTTTCAGGACGTACCTCGACCCTAGGTCCGGCTAATTTTATACTGCACAAAAAAGCACACCAATGTCATTTTTTTGCACCCGTTTATTTCTATATTGCCACCGACAATGGATTTTGGATATTCCGGAAATACTTGGTGGAGCAAGAAATGGCTGGAAACTCTGCTGCAAAATGCGCAGAGCGAAACCATCACTACGGCCCTTCGATACTTCAGTCGAGGCCAGCTCTCCTCCCTGGAAATCGCCGACAACCGAATCGTCTCCCATGTCAGAGGGCCAAACGGCGGATCTCACGACAACTATATCGTCTTCCCAAAAATTCCCAAGGAAAAGACCGACGTTCTAGTCAGCCTCCTGAAACAGCAACCCACCGAACTAAGGGCATTATCCAACGACACCTTAAACCAGTCCCTGGAATTGCTGTTGTCCAAATGCGGAATTACGCTGTTCGATTCCGCCGATGCTGTAAAAATGGGCTGCGGCTGTAAGGATTCTCAGCCTTGCAAGTACGTCATCACCACATTCCTGGGTATCGCCAAGGAAATGGTGGACAACCCCTTCGTCCTATTCAAGATCCACGGAATGGATATTGAATTCTTGAAGGATCTGAAAATTGAACAGACGGAAGTCATGGAAGCGCCTTACGAAAGCGCCCTGGTTCAAGGCGTAAGGGGCGTGCCCACGGAAAAGGACGACCTCATCGCGGACCAGGAAAATTCCAACGGTCGCGTTCCCGAAATCAATTTTGACGAATGGCACGACTACTCCAGAATTCTCCCGGCCATGTTGCAGAACTTCCCGGACTTCTGCCCCGCAGGCAATTTCCGCAAAAGTTTCGCCGACGAAATGGAGTTCTGCCGCAAGTACTATTCCGAATTCGAGACCTTCTACGATTTCGCGGAACAGTTCCGCCTATATAATAATAAGACATTCATGATGGAGGGAGAATCCCTTCAGGTGGTCCACTCCGACGGCTGGAAATGGCATTTCATCCAGGCCAAGGACGGCCAGGTCATCAGTTCCGACCTTTCCGTGGAAACTGCCATGGGCGCCCTCTGCGCCCTGAGCCGCGGAAACTTCTTTATGCACCACGTGACGGTGCGTTTCCTGCACCGCGCCCTGATGGCCGCATTCCATCTGGTAAAAACAGGCGCCATCTATCCCCAGGTCTTCTGGATTGGAAAGGACGTGGCACAGATGCGGTGGCTTCCGGCAGAAATGCTGCCCGACGTTTTGGCTGTGGTTGCAGAATTCGAGAAGTTCGCCCCCGCAAGCATCGCCCTGCTGGACCGCGACGAAGACCGACAGCTCCTGCTCTCCCCTGCAGAGCACATCCTTTCCCTTTTCATCGGACAACTGCTGCGATTCGCCCGAAAGTTCAAGCCCCAGACTCAAAAGAGCAAGCACGAAAACCTGCTGGTGTTTTTCTTCAACTGCATTTCCGGAAAGCTGGCCAACAACGCCCACGCCATTCCCGGAAAAATCCAGCAGTGGTTTTCCGTCTATAGCTCCCTGGATTTCCGCGCCCAGATTCTCTTCTCCTGCTCCGAGATTGGGAACGAAATTGCATTGGACGTTTTCGTTCTCGACGATACGGGAACAGGAAGTGTCCGCACGCCTCTCGCAGCACTTTTCGAAAGCAACGATTCCCGTTTACTATCCATCCTCAGCATTTTGAACGGAATTGCAGAAGCCTTCAAGCCCATGGAGAAATACTTGGAGCGGAAGGCCAGCAGTTCCATCATCATGCATGGTGCAGAACTTCTGGACTTCTTGCAGAACTCCCTCAAGAAGCTGGAGGTTCTTGGCATTCAGGCGGAACTGCCCAAGTCCTTGATGAACGTGGGTCGCCCGAAAACCCAGATGCGTGTGCAGGGCACCATGAGCTACGGCGCATTCAAGGCCCAAGACCTCCTGGATTTCGATTGGGAAGTGGCGATTGGCGACGAAGAAATTTCTGCCGAAGAATTCTTGAAACTTGCGAAAAATGCCGAGGGACTTTTGAAATACAAGTCCCAGTACATCCACATTACCGACGAGGATTTGAAGAACCTCCAGGAACGGGTGGAGAAGAAACAGTCCGGCGAACCGGACAAGGAAATCACCCAGGCGAAACTGGTGCAGGCATGCCTTACCGGCCAATGCGAAAGCGTGGGCGTCACCCTCACCGACCAGATGAAAAGCCAGATTGAAGCTTGGCGCGGCGAATCGGAAATCGAATTACCCACAGGTCTCAACGCCACACTGCGCCCCTACCAGCTGCGCGGCTATTCCTGGATGTACAAGAATCTGGATATGGGATTCGGTTGCATTCTCGCCGACGACATGGGCTTGGGAAAAACCTTGCAGGTCATCACCTACCTTCTGAAAATCAAGCAGGAAGGTAAACTGGACGATAACAAGGCCCTGGTAGTATTGCCCGCAGGTCTTTTGTGCAACTGGCAAATGGAAATCAGGAAGTTTGCTCCGGAGCTCACCTTTATGCCTTACCATGGCGGTTCCAGAGATTTGCAGAAGTTCAATGCCGACGTTCTTCTCACTACCTACGCAACCTTCCGCAAGGATGTGGACAAGCTTAAGGAACGCCAGTGGCAAGTCGTCATTATTGACGAAGCCCAGAACATCAAGAACGCAGACAGCGATCAAAGCAAACTGCTGCGATCCATGCAGGCTCCCATGAAGATCGCCATGAGCGGTACTCCCGTGGAAAACCGTCTGCTTGAATTCTGGACCATCATGGATTTCTGCAACCGCGGCATTCTCCCCAGTGCATCTGAATTCCACGAACGTTTTGAAATCCCTATTCAAAAGAATGGAAGTCAGCCTGTAGCGGAACAGTTCCGCAAGATTACGGCACCCTTTATGTTGCGCCGCCTCAAGACCGACAAGTCCATCATTAGCGACCTGCCAGACAAGATTATTCAGGATGAGTACGCGGAACTTACCAAGTCCCAGGCAATCCTGTACAAGACTACTTTGGACAAGTTCCTTGCCGACCTGGAACTTGAAGAGATGATGCGGGAACAGGCCGCAGCCACATCCGGCGTAAGCGACGGCGGCGCAAGTGGAGCCGGCAATTCCTCCTTCAAGCGCAAGGGCATCATCTTGCAGATGATTCTTGCCCTCAAGCAAATTTGCAACCACCCCGCAACCTATATAAAAGGCACGAGGCGCGAGGTTGCAGGTTCGAGGAACGAGGCGCAAGACTCCAGCGAAAATTCAGCAACTGAACCCGAAGCAACTCCGGTCCTGGAATCCGGCAAGTTGCAAATGCTTATTGACTTGCTAAGAACTATTCAGGAGCAGGGTGAAAAAACCATCATCTTTACGCAGTTCACCGAAATGGGCAATTTGCTGAAAAGTTCCATCAAGGAGGAACTGGGCATTGCGGCCAACTTCTATCACGGTGGCTGCACCCAGAGCCAGCGAAACTCCATGGTACAGGACTTCCAGGAAAATCCCGAGTCCAAGGTACTGATTCTTTCCTTGAAAGCAGCGGGCACCGGCCTCAACCTTACCGCAGCAAGCCAGGTCATCCATTACGATCTCTGGTGGAACCCCGCCATCGAAGCCCAGGCCACCGACCGCGCCTTCCGTATTGGCCAGAAGAAGAACGTTCAGGTTCACCGTTTCATCACCAAGGGAACCTTCGAAGAAAAGATTAACGCGTTGCTGGAATCCAAGAGGGCCATTGCGGAACTGACGGTGAACGCCGGTGAAACCTGGATCGCTGATCTTGACGACTCCGCCCTCAGCGAAGTCTTCGGCCTGGACAACAGCGTGGTTTAAATAAAGCTGTCCAAATAAAACATTTGGCTTTACACGAAAAAAAGGATGCCCTTCGGCATCCTTATCTTTTTAAGTCGTTGGCGACAAGCGGAACAAGCCGCGACACTCTAAATTTCAGGACGTTAATGCGATTACTGCACATTAATGCGCTGGGCGGCTGTTTGGCTGCCGACGCGAACGCGGAGCATATAGACACCGCGCTTGGGGACCGTCATTTCGAAGGCGTTGGTGCCGGCAGCCGTTGTGGCCTGCATAGCGGCCTCAACCTTGCCGGAAATACCGACGAGATCCACCTTCATATCCTTTCCGGCAAGAACAGCCCCCGCGTCAAAGCGGACATCAAGATTGCTTCCGGAGCGGGCAACATGGAGCTTGCCCAGGGGGTTCTTCATCAGTTCCAAGGCTTCCGCAGTCACAGTAACCTTTGCTGTTACAGACCCCTTCTGCAAGGCTACCTTCAAAGAAGAACCATCCTTCATCTCAACAGTGCGGTCATCAATGGTCACGTAGACATGCTTGCCGAAACGATTAACCCGAGCCACACCATCCAACTGCAAATAAGCTTCTCTTGCCGTGGTTGCACCAAGTTTGATGGTCCATTCCATTTCTTCAGTTTCCGGCTTGAAGCTCTTAGCAAGAGCACGCGTCCCTTCCATAATGGCAAGACTTACATGGTCACCCATTGCTGTAGGCGGTTCCGATTTTTCAACAACATAGGAATTGGAGCCCATCACGTTCAAAGAATCATATCTACCGTACTTATCCGTAAGAATCGCCTGCAGGGACCATCCGTCAATATCGTTGGACTTGGCCATGGCCTTCTTCACGGAAACACTCGGAGACTTGGCAACAAAGTTCAATGACTTGAAAGAACTTGCTCTAACCCAGGCAGCCTCGAAAGGACCAAGTTTCTTTGCATAATCGTAACCATTGCCATCGTAAACGTAGATGTCTTCAGGACCCAAGCCATCAATGCTTGAAACGTCGATGGTCCAGGCATAGGGATTTGCAACCAGATTCCAGCCGCTATAGACGCTATCTACATCCCACTTAACCTCAAGACCGCTAGGAATCGGAGCCAATTCCTCAACAGACAAACTGTCCGCAGTATAAATCCATGCTCCATGAGAAGCAGAAAGTTCATTGCCGACCTCGTAAGCCTTATACTGCCAGTATTCACCCAAGGAGGTAGATTCATCCCACCAGTAAACAGGGATTTCTGTCTTCAGGCTAACACCAGCCTTTTCCAAACCCTTGACGGAAACCATACGCCATTCAGCGGAACGAGCAGACGCGTCCACGGCAATCACATTGGAAGAACAGGAACCAGTCGGTGGAACAGTCACGCTGCTGGAAGAACTGCTTGTCTGTGTCGTGACACTGGAGGAGCTTCCATCCTGAATAGATTCGCTGGAAGAGCTACTGGGCGGGATTACAGTTTCGCTGCTGGAGGAGCTGGAACTTGGTGAAGAAATAATGCTTTCGCCACTGGAGGAACTAGAACTTGGCGGAGGAAGAATTGTCTCACTGCTAGAACTGCTGGACGATCCCGGAACAACCGGAGTTTCTACCGGGAGTAAAGCAATCAGGTACGGAAGGTCGTCGTTCTTGCCTTTTTCAAAACCCCAAACTGGATTAGCCAAGGATTCTAATCCCCAAGCATAATTCAACTCCTTCTTCAACCCATCAACGCCATCTTTCATCTGCTTGTCAACGAAAGTACCATTGTTAAATTCCGCATCAATGTTATAAGAAGGGCCATTACGGAAGTTGTACTGAATATCCCAACAAGATTCCCAAGAATTCTTATCACATTCATTATTGTACGTGTTCCATTTCTTTGACGTACCCGGATCAAAAAGGCCAATGGCATCCATTGTCACAACCATATCATTGCCGTAATGATAGTTTGACTTCATGACATAAAGAACATCATTCGTTCTAAAACGAGCGTATCCCAACAGGTAACCCACATAAATCTGCTTCATGCCCAAAATATCTTTGGACACATTTAAATTACCCACATGGTAGGAATTCTTAAGAGCAAACTCTGCATTATGACCACTTACATTGGTTGTTGTCAAGTGACCAATGATACCGCCAACCACCATGGAATCTTTTTCTCCAGCAATTTCATGGCTAATATCAAAATTTCCCTTCACTTCAATATTATTGACGGTACCAACCGTTTTACAGGATGCACAAAGTCCACCAACAACGTAGCGGTTATTGTCGCCAGAAGAACTACCTGCGAGAGTGATCAAAGACGAAGGAGAATTAACCTTGATGTTTTCAAAAGTGATAAAGTTTCCTTTTTCACCCGTATAATAATTACCAATACCGCCAGCAACATCAATACTCTTCGCATTGCCATTAACAGCTATGCTTCCAAGATATTCGGAATTCACAACACGAACACTCTTCGAAGAAAAAGAATCATGCATGCCAGCTCTTCCAACAAAACCACCGACAAAAATGGAATCGATGACAGACGATCCGTTCAATGCCACAGTGATATCAACATGGGACGTATCACCATAAACAGCACTGTCACTAACAGCAAAGCCACCAAAGCCCACAAGACCACCAACGGAAATTACACCTGCAGTAACAGAGCTACCAGCGTCTTCCACCACTTCAATAGAACCTGCAGTCTTGGTATTTATGAGGGAGAACATGTCATCTTCGCCGGAACCAAGATTGATTGATTCCATACCACCCACAAGACCACCTAGATAATGCTTCTTTTCAGAAACAACATTGGACTTAAGGTTTGCATCACTAACGCAGTTCCGGATCTTAAGAGGAACGTTGGACAGGAAGTTTCCTCCGATAAGACCACCCATGTAATAGTTCTTACTGGAAGACGGTTTAGAAATATCTCCAGCAAAAGAGGAATTTTCAATCAGAAGACCTGCAACATTGTTTTCACTCTTCTTGATCAAACCAAAAATACCGCCCATGTTGGCGCCACCGCTAATAGATGAACGGCTAGATTCAGAACCAATTTTCACGTTTTCTATTTTACGGGAAGTCGCTTCGGCATGGTCAAACAGGAGATTTCCGGCAAGACCGCCAAGAATCGCACTATCATTGTTGGTTGCAGACAAGGATACATCTATGTCTATCTTGGAAAAACCAACATTGACAGCTAAGCCAACAACACCACCCAAAAATGTATAGGCGCCATTGCCCAGGGAAACTCCAGCGACAGCCGTTCCCGAAGTAATACTGGATTCATTGCTGACAAATATTTTACTAGAACTATTTACGTTCTCAATGGTCGAATTCAAGGCATAGCCAAAAACACCACCGGCCATGACACCAACAACCTTGACACCTTCAAGAGAAAGGTTCTTTACATGAGCATCTTCTGCCATACCGGCCAAGGTTCCTGTGGGGCGGAAATTGCTGGCGGAAACCGTCGACTTACCCGTTACAGAGATAAGGACATTATTGAACTTGATATCGGAAATTGTAACGCCATTAATGGAACCGAAGAAACCCATAGGGGAATTCATCTGACCAGAGGCGGCATCATGGCTAAAGCACATGTTTTTGATGACATTGCCGTTGCCATTAAATTCAGTGACGTTCTTAGGAAGAACAATCGGTGTATGCTTTGTTGAACAGACTTCTCCCGATTCAAATTCGTTCAAATCCAGTTCAGTAACAAGGCTGAGCTTGACAGGTGTGGCGGGAGTCCAACTTTTAAGCAGATTGTTGAGTGTTGTGGCTACATTGCCGTTGGTAACTTCAAGAGAATTTACACATTCCGTGCACTTGGTTTCGGACTGGCCAATAGAACCATAGCCTTCATTGTCCACTTTTAGATTCAGATATGACGAATTTTGGGCCACGGCAGCCGTGGTCATTCCCAAAATCAACGTTCCTATAAAGCTGTTTCTAAAATTCATATGCACACACTCAACACATTATAAAGATACTTTATTTACACAGAGAGACAAGTACAAACATCGTAATCTATCTTCCAATGTGATATAGCGCCGTTCCGTGATTTTTCGCAATAGGTGTTGTAACAAAAAAGACAACTTTTCAGTTGTCTTAAAGTGCGTTGATGCTCAACAAATTAGCTATTCAGCCCAGTGATTTCCATTGTAGTTTCGGGCCGTGTTGGCATCCATTCCGATCTGGCGGACCAAATCGTCGATGCTGGAAAACTTCTGCTCCGGACGGAGGTAGGCCATAAGGTCCAAAACAAGTTGCTGTCCATAAATATCTTCATTGAAATCCAGCAGGTAGGCTTCAATGGCCATGAAGTGGGTTCCCGGCGTAGAAGGCTGGGTTCCGATATTCAATACGGAACGGAAAATGCGACCATCGGCAAGACGTGCATTGGCCACGTACACACCACCCTTAGGCAGGAACTTGAATTCCTCCACTTTGAGATTTGCCGTTGGGAAGCCCAAGGTGCGGCCCATTTGCTTACCAACCACCACTTCTCCAGTCAAACGGTACGGGCGACCCAAATAAGTCTGGGCGCGTTCCACATCACCCATTTCAAGGGCTGTTCGCACGGCGGAGGAACTGACACGTTCGCCCTTGTGAAGCACGATAGAAAGCATCTGGGTGGAAAGTTCCGGGAAAGCTGCCGTAATGGTTTCGTAGTTGCCCTTGCCGCCGGCACCAAAGTTATGGTCGTGGCCAAAGAACATGGAACACACATTCAACTTTTCAATGAGTTCCTTTCGGATAAATTCGTCGAAAGGAAGGCACATCAGTTCACGGGTAAAGGGCAGCACCACAAAATCAAGACCCAGGCTTTCAATAAAGTCCCGCTTTTCCGCCGTTGTAGTCAAGAGCAGCGGATCGCCGGGGCCGCGAAGAACGTAGTTGGAATGGGGTTCAAAACTGATGACCGTAGGGCGCAATCCATTAGCTTCTGCAACAGCCTTCAGGGAACGGAAAAGAGCCTGATGGCCCAAGTGGCAACCATCAAAGTTTCCCATGGTAACAGCACGTTTCAAACTATTCATCTGCAGCCAAATAAATCTTGGGTCTGATGCGGCCCGGTTCGTAGTGGCAGTAGCTCAGGACTTCGCCTTTGAGGTTCGCCACAAAAACATTGCCCTCGGCATCCACACCTTCAATCGGTGTTTTCCAAGGCAGGTAATTTCCCTGGCGGATAACAGCCACCTGGGTATCATCCAGGCGCACCACCGGGAAATCAAGGATCTGGTCCACAGGAATAAGGTGTTCGCGAGTCAAGTCTTCACCGCGGACAGCCTTGTCCAAGGTGACGTTGCCGATGCGATGGCGGCGGATTCCGGAAACGCAACCAACGGTACCGAGAGCGCGAGCAATATCACGACCCAGGGCACGGATGTAAGTTCCCTTGGAGCATTCGCAAATCAGGTCAAAAGTGGCGATGCACTTGCCGGAACAACCTTCAGTTGCTTCGTTTGCCACTGCATCCAGAACCTTCAAGGAACTGATGTTGATCTTGCGGGGCTTCAGTTCAATGTTACGGCCACGTTCCATCAGATCGCTGGCGCGGACGCCGTTGATCTTGACGGCGCAATACTTGGGAGGAATCTGTTCGATGTCACCGGTAAACTGGGGCAACACAGCCTCCAGAGCCTCGCGGGTAATCTGAACGGCGGACGCGCTGGCACTATCAGCGGCGCGGGAATCCTGTTCCAGGACTTCGCCGTCCCATTCCAGCGTGTCGGTTTCATAACCCAAGTGCAACCTAAAGCTATAGCACTTGTCCTTCGCTTCCACAAAAGGCAGCAAACGGGTGACGCGGCCAGTGGCGGCAATAATCAAGCCAGATGCACGCAAATCCAGCGTGCCGGCGTGACCTACCCTCTTCGTAGAAAAGACCCTTTTCAGAGGGAAAAGGGCCTTAAAAGAAGTTTCACCAGCAATCTTGTCTAACAGGACAAAGCCAGAATTGGACAATTACAAATCCCCTTTCTGTTTCAGTTCTGCAAGAATGCTTTCGATATGCATGGCGTGTTCCAGATTTTCGTCCAAAACAAAATTCAATTCCGGAATCTTACGGATCTTCAGGGCCTTGCCCAGAACCGTACGGATGTAGCCGGCAGAATTCTTGAGGCCGATGAGGGAATCGCGCTTTTCCTTGTCGGAACCCATCACAGAAACCATGATCTTGGCATAGCTAAGGTCATCGGTGATTTCCACGCGGGTGATGCTCGCAAGGGAGCTGACGCGAGGGTCCTTAAGACCCTTCTGCATCATCTTGGAGATTTCCTCACGGAACTGTTCGTCCAAACGATCGGTTCTACGACTCATTAAGCGTTTTCCCCTTCGGACTGTTTCTTAGCCTTTTCTTCAGCTTCTTCACGGGCAACGTCCTTCAAGGTACGAGCAACAGAGACTTCCTTGAAGAAGATCAAGCTATCGCCTTCACGAATATCGTCGTAACCCTTAAGACCGATACCGCATTCGAAGCCACGAGCCACAGACTTGACGTCGTCCTTCATGCGCTTCAAAGACTGAACCACGGTAGTGCCCAGTTCTACGCCATTGCGGTATACGCGGACATGGCTTTCGCGGTCCACGGAACCATCGGTAACCATACAGCCGGCGATAAGACCAACCTTGGGAACCTTGAAGACCTGACGGATTTCTGCTTCGCCGCTGAGTTCTTCGCGGAGAGTCGGCTTCAGGAGGCCTTCCACAGCATTGGTGATATCTTCGATGCAGTCGTAAATCACGCGGTAGTTGCGGATTTCGATGCCTTCCTTCTGAGCCATTTCACGTACGGAGAGAGACGGCATCAAGTGGAAGGAGATAATGATCGCCTTAGCAGTGGTTGCCAAGAGAATATCGGATTCGGTAATGGTACCCACACCCTTGCGGATGATGCTGACCTTGACTTCCTTGTTGGAAAGCTTTTCGAGAGAAGCGGCCAAAGCTTCTGCAGAACCACCCACGTCGGCCTTGACGATAAGGTTGAGTTCGGAGAGCTTGCCTTCCTTCTGTTCGTTGTACATGTTTTCCAAGGAGATGGTGCTACGAGCACGGAGGTCGCGTTCACGAGCTGCCATACGACGCTTGGAAGCAATTTCACGTGCGGCCTTTTCGTCGTCAACAACGATAAGGTCGTCACCAGCCTGAGGAGTACCGTCAAAACCAAGAACCTGGCAAGGAGCGGAAGGCGGAACTTCCTTCAGCTGTTCACCACGTTCGTTAAACATTGCACGAACACGGCCTGCGTAAATACCGCAGACGAACGGATCACCCACATGGAGAGTACCGTTCTGCACGAGGATGGTAGCCATGGAACCCTTACCGATATCCAGCTTGGATTCAACGACAGCACCTCGAGCGTGAGCATTCGGGTTAGCCTTAAGTTCCAGCACTTCAGCTTCGAGAGCCAAAGTTTCCAGCAAGTCTTCCATACCCTGACCAGTACGGGCAGAGACTTCGATACAGCTGGTAGTACCACCCCACTGTTCCACTTCAACGCCGCGTTCGGCGAGCTGAGCACGGATCTTGTCCGGGTTAGCAGTCGGGAGGTCAATCTTTGTAATAGCGACAACCATCGGAACCTTTTCGCGCTTGGCAAGTTCGATGGATTCAACAGTCTGGGGCATGACCATGGAGTCAGCAGCCACAACCAGCACGATAACGTCGGTCACCTGAGAACCACGGGCACGCATAGCACTGAAAGCTTCATGACCCGGAGTATCCAGGAAGGTAACCTTACCCTGGCTGGTGGTAACTTCGTATGCACCAATATGCTGAGTAATGCCGCCGGATTCGCCAGCCACAACGTGGGTCTTACGAATCCAGTCGAGGAGAGAAGTCTTACCGTGGTCAACGTGACCCATCACGGTAACCACCGGATGACGAGGCTGGAGGTTTTCTTCCTGTTCCTCTTCAACACCGAGTGCTTCTTCTTCGTATTCTTCCATCAACTGAGCTTCATAGCCAAATTCATCAGCCAAGAGCTGGATGGATTCAAAGTCGAGACGAGCATTGATGGTCACCATCATGCCCATTTCCATGCACTTCGCGATAACGCGTGCAGGCATCTGTTCCATAAGGCCAGCGAGTTCGCCGACGGTAATGAAGTCGGAAGTCTTGAGGATCTTCTTTTCATCACCGGTATCACCTTCGTTCTTTTCCTTACGGTAAACCTTCTTGACAGGCTTCTTGGAGAGGTCAGCCATCACGCGGGAAACGTTCTGACGAACGGCTTCCTGCTGCTGTTCTCTCTGCTGTTCCATGCGGTCCTTGCCATTGCTACGACGGTTCTTGTCGTTCTGGCCATGACGACCATTCTGCAGGCCACCCTTGCCGCCCTTACCGCCCTGGCCTGCGCCAAAGCCGCCCTGGGCAGCGTTGTTGCTAGCATTGAAGGCGTCCTGCATGGAGGAACCGGTAAAGCCACCGGTGCGGCCGGTAAAGTTGCGACCGCCATTATTATTGTTACGATCGTTGTTGCGATCACCACCCGGACCACCCTGGCCCGGACGACGATTGCCACCATTGCGGTTATCCTGACCGTTATTCAAGCGGCCGAAGGTACCAGTATAGCCCTGCTGGTTGCCACCGTTACCACGGGGACCACCCTGACCAGGACGACGATTGCCACCGCGGTTTGCAGCGGCAGCCTGCTGGGACTTCTGGATACGGGCAAGGATTGCAGCATCAGGCTGGAACACCTGGGCCTTCATAGGCGGCTGCTTCAATTCAACATTGGAAACATTGGCTGCGGTTTCAGCCTTGGGAGCAGCGGCAGGTGCAGCCGGCTTAGCTTCGGCAGGCTTCGGGGCAGGTTCGGCCTTAGGTGCGGGCTTCGGTTCGGCCTTCGGGGCAGCGGGAGCTGCGGCAGGTGCAGCAGGCTTGACTTCAGCGGGCTTGGCAGGTTCGGCCTTAGGTGCTGCAGGAGCAGCGGCCTTAGTTTCAACAGGCTTTTCGGCAACAGGTGCAGCGGGCTTTTCTGCGGCAACCGGCTTGACTTCAGCCGGCTTAACTTCAGCCTTCGGAGCTGCGGGAGCTGCGGCCTTCGGGGCAGCGGGAGCTGCGGCGGCAGGCTTAACAGTAGCCTTCACCTTGGCGGCCGGATTTGCACCCTTGATCAAGGTAGCCTTGAGAGTGCGACCACCGATGGTCACACCAGACTTTGCCTTACTAGTTGTTGCGCTAGGAGCATCGGATGTAGTGTTCTTCTTCAAGTTTTTGTTACGAGCTTCAGCTTTCTGCTTTTCAGCTTCAGCAGCGGCTTCGATCTTCTCATAGTCCTTGGCGTCCACCTTGGACATATGGGTACGGACAGTGACGCCCGCGTCACGAAGCAACTTCATCACAACGTCCACCTTAACGCCGTGAGATTCTGCCCAGTCTGTTGGTTTTATTTGATTTTCACTTACCATGAATTGCCTATTCCAATGTTCCTTTTATTCTCAAACCTTTCAAGACCCACACCCCTTGTGTGGGCCTAGTATAGCCTCTGGTTAGCGGCTGGCGCGACGACCGTTTGCGTGAGCGAGGTCAGCTGCAGACGGAGTGGTAATCTTTGCCTTGGTTTCGTCGTCCTTTTCAGACCATTCCTTTTCACCAAAGACATCGAGATTACGCTGGACCAGTTCTGCAGCCAGCTTAACGTTCTGACCATTCTTACCGATGGCGAGAGCGAGGTTTTCATCGCTGATGATCACAACAGTGCGGCGGGTTTCGGGCACGTGGATCAGCTTGATAACGTTAGCCGGAGCGAGAGCACGCTGGATGAACACATCCAGATCCGGGTTCCACTGCACGATATCGATACGTTCGTTGCCCAGTTCACGGACGATAGTCTGAACACGAGCACCCTTCATACCGACGCATGCGCCAACCGGGTCGATCTTTTCGTCGCGGGAGTAAACTGCAATCTTGGCGCGGAAGCCCGGTTCACGAGCGACGCCCTTGATTTCAACAGTGTTTTCGTAGATTTCCGGAACTTCCTGACGGAAGAGTTCCTTGAGGAAATCGCCGTTGGAGCGGGACAGGATAACCTGAGCGCCGTTCTTGGAAGATTCTTCGACGCGAGCAATCACAGCCTTAATGGAGTTGCCCTGAGCCCAACGTTCGCGTTTAATCTGTTCGCGATACGGAATCATGGCTTCGGTCTGCTTGCCGAGGCGTACGATGATGTTACTTTGTTCCAAACGAATCACTTCGCCGCTGACCATAGAACCGATACGGCTGCGGTAGGTGTCCATGATCTTCTGACGTTCTGCGTCGCGGATCTGCTGGTTCAAAAGCTGCTTTGCAGTCTGAATTGCCTGACGGCCAAATGCTGCAATAGGAATTTCCATTTCGAGGAAGTCACCCGGCTGAGCGTCTTCGTTGAAGTCGCGAGCTTCTTCAACCAGCATGTAGCCCTTGTCCAGTTCTTCGACTTCGTCGGCGGTCATGTTCGGGTCGTAGTCCGGATAGTCATCCACAACGGCCACGCGGAGGAACACGTGTACTTCGTTAGCTTCTTCATCGAAGTCCACTTCAATCTTCTTCTCGATGTGCAGGTACTTGCGAGCAGCGGTGATCAAGGCTTCCTTAAGGGCGTTCAGCACCAGGGAGTCTTCCATATCCTTAGCTTCGACAACCTTCTTAAGCACGTCAAGCAAGTTTTCTTTCGGTTCGTTTTTCATAACATGACCTTCCTATTAGATTTGTACATCCACTTTTGCCACAAGCACTTCGTCACGAGGAATGACTTCTTCCTCTTTCTTGCCCTTAAGTGCCAGGGTTAAATTCTTTTCATCCACTTCGATCAGCTTGCCGACCACCGGCTTACCAGCAGGGCGGGTCACACGGATAAAGCGGCCCTTGTTTCTGATGAAGTCTGCGTCCGACTTCAAGGGGCGGTCCAAGCCCGGGGAAGAGACTTCCAGGGTATAGGCGCCTTCGATAATTTCGGGATCAAGGTCCAGAGCATCAGACAGGAAATGACTTACGTTAGTGCAGTCATCGATGGAAACACCTTCCGGCTTATCAATATAAAGGCGGAGCGTCTTGCGCTTGCCTGCACGGAACATGTCCTGTTCCACCAGAGAAACTCCGGCGGCTTCGCATGCCTGAGCGATCAGCGAATCCAACTTTTGGTTTGCCAAATAAACCTCTTATAAAAAAATTGCCGTCCGCTAACGGTCGACGCTTTACCTGAAAACTCGTTCATGATAAGGCTTCGGCCACGGACAGTCTTAAAACCGGAAACAAATAGAGAAAAAAAAGGGGACTCAGGCAACCACGCTTCAAGGAATAATACCCTTTATTGGCTCATTTTTACCCTTTTTGAACGGGAAATAACTATTTTATGGCCACTATGGCATACGTATTAATTATTCTCGCAACTCTTATCGGTCTCGCAGGCTGCGCCTATTACTGTCGCATCAATGTTCTCGCCATTAACGAAAAGAACAAGAACGAGCCCAAGAAATACAAGCGAGTATGGAACCACGTGCTGAACGCCCTGTGGTACGGCTACCTGACCATTTTCTTTGTAGGCCTTACAGTGAATAATCTTTTCTTTTAGGCGCGAGGCACGAGGTTCCAGGTACGAGGCACGAGGTGCGAAACTTGATTTGGCGCCTTCGGCGCATTAAAAAAAAAGCTCGGCAACGCCGAGCCATTATTTTATCTCATACATCATACTTGCTCAAGGCTTCTGCCTTGAGCGCGCAGCCAGCGTTCGTACATGAACAACGCCACCAGATTCTTGCCGTCCACAAATTTGCGGGCAGCTTCTTCGTAAGGAAGCACCTCGGTGCGAATCCACTCGATTTCTTCGGTGTACTTCTGATCCTTGCCGTCCATGGCTTCCAGCTCTTCACGGGTCACGTCACGTTCGATTGCATACAAACGAATTCGTTCGTCCAGGAGGCCGCAGCTACCGGCAAAGCCAACAGAAGCACCCTGGTACCAGAATTCTGTCAAATCGATGAGTTCAGAATCTTCCGCCACAATCTGGGCTTCCTCTTCTAATTCGGACAGAGCCACCTTGCGGTAGTCACCCGTCCAATCCAGAATGCCAGCGGGAATTTCCAGGGAAGCCTGTTCAGAAATTGCAAAGCGGGGCTGGCGGACCAAAAGCAAATAGGGTTTGCCTTCGCAGCGAAGCACTACAAGAACACCCACCGCATTGCCGCGGACAACAACGATGCCGTGAACCGGGCGTCCATCCGGCAGGAATGCCGTAGCTTCCAGCTTGATGAACAGAGGCTGACGACCCTTCAGCAAGAAATCTGCAGAAGCGAAGTGAACCTTCTTCACCGTAAACTTTTCCTGGGACTTTTCCAGCCATTCCTTATAGATTCGGGAATTCAGTAGAATAGACTTGTCGGCTTCAGCAATTTCTGCAGCGAAGGAATATTCGATCATCTTACTCGTCCTTTACAATCAAGGTATCCGGAGCAACGTCTGCTTTTTTCCAGGACTCAATCAGACCGTCCACAACCTGCACCGAGTCGTTATCCAAAACCATCTTACGGTTGGACAGATTGTAGAACATCCACTCTTCGGCACTAGCGGGGCCACAAGCCGATTCATCCTCATCAGGAATCATCAACTCGCGAATAAAGCGGGAGTTCTGCCCCACCCCCAATACGGTTGCAGCGAAGGAATTATATGACGCACACTTGGAAATTCTTTCAGCCAAGTAGGTGCTGTAATGCCATATGGTATCAGGGCGTTCCTGCAATTTTCCCAAGGCGGAAGAATCATTTTCCCACTTGTTGTTAATGCAGTAAATCAAATTCGTGTCTGCGCAGGAATATCGCACCGGCACCAAATTCGTATCACTAATGTTCCAACTGCTCGGGTAAATGGTATCTGCCACAACATCATCGCATATATCGATTCGATGGGTGCAGCTGGACCGCATCGTGCGCCAATAGAATACACGGGGGGTCAAGGAATCCAGCACACGTAAAATCGTTGGAACCGAATCTTTTCCCTTCAATTCCTTTGTTCGCAGCGGAAAGTTATGGGCGTCCGAAAAAATGGAATCCACGTAAATCGAGAAAGTATCTTTAACAAGACGGCCGTAGCGAACAAGAATCGAATCCATGAGGGAATCGGCGTCGTTCTTTACGTTAATTTGTTTCACACCATCCAGCATACCTTCAAGAGACAATCTAAAGGTCGTATCGGGCCTGTTGTACGGAGCAGCGCACTCGTCCTCGGTAACGTGGATATCAATTATCGGAGAAATCCAAAGGACGTTTCCCTGAGTCTCGTAATCAAGGTTGATAGCCTTCAAAGCGCAGTTCGAGAAAGTCCAAATTTTCTTCAAGTCAAGAATCAAGGAATCCGAAGCCAAGTGGAACGTATTACCTGAATCCAGCGCGGCACCAAGAAAATAGCCGTTACCATCGAATTCCAGATCACCACGAGAAGGCTTTATGGGACCGTCAGAGCTATACTCGCATCCCGCCAAAAAGGACATAGCAAGGACAAGGATTGCGCCAATCACTGCCAAACTTTTTTTGAATTTCGGGAACATGGTAACAAACTACAAATTGTTAGAAGCCTAGAGACTTTTCATATTCCCGCACGGCATCCTGGGACACGGGATGAGCCGCTGCATAGAAATCGTTCCATCGAACAAAAAGACCATTCTGTCGGACTGCCAAGTAAAAAGCGGAGCTGTCCTGGGGAGACAAGCGGCCGATGGTAGAACCAGCCTTGATGGAATCTCCCACCATCAAGTTATCCTTCAAGAAACCCATTCCGGAAGTCTTGCTAGTAACATTGAAACCATGATCAATTTCAACAAAATATCCTAGGGAATCCTTACCCATGGAAAGAATAATGCCCGGAAGAATAGGCTGGATGGGAGCTTCTCCAATACCGCAGAAAACGTCCATGGCAATCAAGGATTCCTGGCCTTCAAAGTCAAAACCATCAGAAATGGAAAGGGCGGACCATTCCATCGGAAGTTGCGGACAAATTCCCGGGAAACGACAACCAGTCTTTCGAGAAACCCACACGTAGCTGGAGTCCTTCTGCATCATATGCAAGTACGCGTAGGATGTAGAATCTTCATGAAGAACAAAACGGGCATTGGAGAAATCTTCCACAGGAGCAACCCAGTGGAGTTTCGAATTTTCCGACTGGCGCAAGGACGCCACATAACGCAGGAAAGAATTAGGCAGACTTTGGGCTGAGGTCGAATCATTCAGGATCCAGGAGCACTGGGCCAAGCCATTTTCCAGGGCAAAGGACGTTCCGCCATAATTTTTGCAACGGCTTTCCCAATTGTCTACCACAACCACTTCTTCGTTGCCGGGCAAAGGCAATGCATCAGCAATCTTTTGTGCAAGACCAGTCCAATAAGCCAAAAAGGCAGCTGCAGCAACCAGCAGCAGTCGGATTAACGGAAACTTATGTTGATTCTTGATTTTTTTCCGTCTGCCCTTGTATTCTTGGAATTCAACGGACATCGGGAACTAGAAATAGAGGAATGCCAAAGTTCCGCCGATGGCGGCAATGAGCAAAAGGATTACAAAGATAACCGTACGTGCAGAAGAAGGCTCTTCGTCGAAAGGCATATCCAAGCCCTTCTTCTGGTTTTTCTTGTCGTCCTTGACGATTGCATTGAAGCTCTTGGTAAAGCGACGATGTGCACCCGTATGACGGTCAGCAGAAGCGCTCTTGATTTCAGAATTGATATTCTGGGAGGCCACAGCAGTCGGTGTTTCAGGTTCAGAAACTTCAGGAATTTCTTCGGACTGGGCAGGAGCCTGAGCGTGCAGGGAGAAGGACATCAAGTCGGCTTCAAAAGAGAACACCTTGATAGTCTTGTCCAGGCCGGCCTTCTTGAGACCATCCACAATAATCTTATTGTTGGTAAGGACAGCGAACATACCGCCACGACTGGACATTTCCTGCTGGAACATGATGAAGGCGTTATAGGCGTCGCTATAGACGAAATCCAGACCCGTCAGATCCACTGCAATGAACTTTTCGTCCTGCTTTTCAGCAAGAAGGTCGCGAACATCTTTTTTGAACTGTTCAGCATCAAAAGCCCCAATCGGATTGAGGGGTGCAGACAGCAAATCAAAATTTCCAACTTCGCGATAATTCTTTAACTGAGGCATATCAAAAATATAGCCTATTTATTTGCAAATAGTGAAGACCGTCACGTAAAAACGACCATTTTTGACCACTTCTACTCCAAAACCTCATCATCAGTTTCCACAACGACGCCCTTGGAGGGAGCCACTTCCTGGATTACCTGGGGTTCTTCCACAACTTCCTGGGGATTTTCCGGCACGTCGGCAGGAACATCCGATTCAAACTTTTCCGGAAACACTTCGTTATTTTCCGGTTCGTTTTCCTCAGAGGACTCTGCAGTTTCTTCGGTCAGGAGGGAGGACTTGCGCACAGTTTGTGCAGCCTCTGGCGTACCGGGACGCGGCTTCTTGGAGAACAAGTACGGACTCAAGCTGACACTTACGCGATGCACAGGGGAAAGCACCGGATGGGCTTCAAAGGCGTAGTCCACCTTGAGGAACTTGGCGATTACAAGACCCGCACCTGCAGTTACACTCTTGAATGTGGTAAAGCTACTCAAACCGGCTCGCAAGGAAAGGCCGAAATCAAAGGTAAATTCAAAACCGCCGTGACCACCGGCAAGCCAGTCCAGGGGACTCTCCCATATGCGGCCACCACGGTCATCGTCGTCGAAGCCCATGGCACGAGATTCCTGGTGGAAAAGACCAGCGCTCTGCCAGTACATTCCCAGCTTTCCGTAAAGGTACGGAATCGGAAGGCCATAGCTTGCCGCCAAGTAGACTTCGGGAGAGGCGTACTCGAATTCGCCGGAGGACCAGACTGCAGCAGAAGAAGTCCAGCCCTTCAAAAAACCGGACACGTAAAGTTCATCTACCACATGATAGCGAAGGCCCACATCGGAACGGAAGCCGAAACCGGACTGGTCCATATCGCGGTAGACACCATGGAAGGATACACCCAGATCTAGACGATCAAGAATTTTCTTACCGAAGGAGACGGAGAACATCCAGTCTGCAATAGAAAGCGTATTGTAGATAGATCCAGACGGAAGCGGTTCACCATCCTTGATATACGGGATGTCGTCGGCACCGAATCGGGCAAAAGCAACGCCAATGCCCTGGCCCTTGCCAAGAGGAACCACCGCAGAAGCATAATCGTACTTGGTATTTTCGTAATACTCCGTATGGGACAAGGATGCCCAGCCATAATTCACGTTGGCCAGCTGATACGGATTGAAGGACAAACCAAGGTAGTCGCCATCTACAGCCATCGCAGCAGAACCTATAGCCGCAGAGCGTGCGCCAGGTTCCACATCAAAAGATGCATTTGCACCAGACACTCGGTCGGCAGCAAAGGAGACATTCGCAAAAACGAACGCAGCAGCGCATGCAACGATGCGACGGCACGTCAGCTTTTCAAAAAAAGATTTTTTTCCTGCGAATGTCATAACTTGACTTTCAAGATAGATTATTTTTGGTTACGAATCTTTCATAGAATATACAAAATGATTCTTTCTGAACAAATCCGGCAGTTTTTAACCCATATCGAAGTTCAGCGACGCTTTTCGCCGCGGACTGTGGACACCTATGGGAAGTCCCTAGAAAAATTCGCCGCGCATTTGAGAGAGAACCACCAGAATCAGGAACCTTCCTTAGACGCCTTTACCGAAGCTAGCGTAAAAACATTCGTCTGGAACCTGAAAATAAAACAAGGCCTGGCACCTGCAAGTATTTGCGAACATCTAGCGGCGTTAAAAAGCTTCGGCAAGTACCTGGTCCGTTCCATGGTCCTTCAAACAAACCCTGCAGGGAACGTTCCCATGCCCAAGCGCCCCAAGCGCTTGGTGTCCTTCATGAGCCAGAAGGACCTTGCCGAGGAGAAGTTTCCCGAACCAGAGAACCCCACGCTGCCTCAGGTCCGCGCCCGCCTCCTGCTGGAACTGATCTACGGTTCCGGCCTACGAATTTCCGAATGCCAGAGGCTCTGCTGGAACCAGATTCAAGAAAAGGAACACTTGGTACGCGTATTCGGTAAGGGCAGCAAGGAGCGAATCGTTCCCATTACCGAAGCATTGCTTCAACGTATAATTGCCTTCAAGCAAATGGAGGCCGAAGCAGGACACCTGCCCACCCCCACCGGTTACGTATTCCTAAGCGACGACGGCAAACCATTCAGCATACGAACTTTGCGAAACGACATCCACAACCTGCTCCGCGCCATCGGTTGGGAGGGCAAGGCCAGCCCACACGTTCTTCGCCACAGCTTCGCCACCCATCTGCTGGAAAATGGCGCTGAAATCATGAGCGTCAAGGAAATGCTTGGTCACGAAAGCATTTCCACAACGCAAGTCTACACTCACGTCAGCGCGGAACGACTCCGCGAAGCATTTAAGAAGACTCATCCCCGCGCTTAGAGCCCGGCCGAAGACTCCCCCATAGCACAACCCTATGTTTAGAACAAAAAAACGGGCGTGAAATAGCCCGTTTTATTTTTGTTTAGGACTTCGGTTCTGGACTGAAGGGAGTCCCGCAATATGCTTTAAAGGAAACTTCCCTTCACGCCCACAGCAATTGTCCATTGCTGTCCCAGGTCACTCCAGTCCGGAGCATTCCATTCACGCATAGGCTTTTCATCGTATTCGTTTTCAGGATTGGCAGCGTTGGCTTTATCATGAATAGGAATAGACAGAGCAAGGAAAATCGGGAAGTCCGCATTGGAGAATTCAATTCCATAGGCAAAGGCCGCAGACCAGGCCTTGTGATCCGGATCCGGACGCGGGTCATACTTGCCTGCAGTTTCAGAGGAAATCCAGGCAACGCCAAGAGGAACAGAGAAACTCATACCGAAAGACTGGACAATTCCTGCACGACCGCGGTAACCATAGGCAATAGAACCACCGACTGAAGGAGGTGTGTATGCGCCCAAGTCATTTTCACCATACGGTTTGAAATGATAATTGAAGCGGTCGCCCTTGTGCTTCAAATCTTTCCAATAGGTATCATTAAATTCGTTCTCACCGGAGAACAAGTGCATGGCAAAGGGATGGGTGTAAGTCAAGCCGTAGAGCCAAATGCCCTTATCTGTATCGCGACTGTAATCCCAGCCTAAAGTCAGGCTATAGAGACCGGAGCCCTTCTGGAAACTGCTGGGCAAAATAAGTTCCGCAGCATCGGTACCACGCTTGATATCGTACTGACCCGTCGGAAGAGACAAACTTGCAGAAAGCGAAGCTGCGCCGCCGCTGCCAATGGTCTTGCTGAAATCAAAGGACAAATCCCCAAGGCCACCCGTAGAACGGTCTGCCGGAATCTGGTTAGTACGATACTGAACTTCGCCTCGATGGCTCATCCAAGGAATACTGACACCCAGTTTGGTGGACCAGGTCGGTTTGATGGACAAATGAGGGGTCAATGTCAAGCCGGAGAAATTCTGGCCCACGGAATACTTGGTAAATGCCTCGACTTCAAGATAACCGCCAGAGACACCCTGGCCGATCCACTTAATGCCATCACTGGCTCCACCGCCAGAACCACCAGCACCACAACCACCAATGGATTCCCAAGGTGTAGCAACTTCAACCGGAGCCTTAAAGCCAGCGACAAAAGCAGTCGCACAAACTGCAACCAGGGCGCCAACAGACCAAACTTTCTTTGAAAGCATTTTCATTCTAAGCCTCACGGAAGTTTAAGCAAGAAAGCCTTGCTATCGCCAGTTGCCAAAAAACGTCCATCAGAAGAACGACCACCAATCATAGGAACGGGAGCCACTTCCCTTGTATCACCAATCCATTCCACGGCAAGATCAGCAGGCGCATCTGCCATCAAGGAAACTTCACGCATTGCAGTTCGGCCACCAGAGCCGTCGTGCATGGAAACTTCAGACAAGTCGTCCTGTTGACCGGTCATCATTTCTCCACTGGGGAACTCTGCCCAAAGAACAAAAGTACGACCTTCATAGGCAAACCAATGAGGCTGTGCAGGCATGGACATCATTCCACTTTGCTTTTCCATCAAAACCGGAGAAGAATTTTCCGAAACCTGCTGTACATAAGAGTTCCAACCGGTTTTTGTTTTTTCAACAACGTTGTAGACAACAAAGTTTCCATCGGGAGAAAGCAAAGGACTTTCAATATAGCCACTGCCGATATCCGCAGGCATTTTCATTTTCTTCGGATTAGCCAAAGCCTTTTTCAAGTCTTTTTCGGATTTCACACCAGAGAAATCCACAAACTTAATACCCTCTTTTTCGTCCACATAAGTCAAGCGAACATTATTGGTACCAAAGAAACCTTCAATGGTAGAGGCATCGGCTGTCGTATCAATTTTTGCGGAAGGATCCACCCACAAGTGCGGCGTAGCCTGTTCGCTAATGCTATCGCTATAGAACGTGAACCTTTTCTTATCACTCATTCGAATAGCGACAATACCGTAGTCCAAATCCCTACCACACTTTTCATTAACCATGTATGCCCTAAGGGTAACAACAAAGGCACCATGGGTACTCCATTCCGGGTCCTGGAACTGGCAATCGCCAAGAGCGGAATCCGCCTTCACATACCAAAGAACTGTATTGGACGTGTCGGTCACCGTCAATCGGTCATGCTGAATCACCTTTGTCGTATTATAGGCGGAATCGTCGGTATTGACAGTCAGCTTACCACCAAAATTCAACCACAACATAGATGCCGGATAATTCACCGTATCCTGAGTGACAGAGGGGTTACAAACCTGCAAAAAACCATTCAACTTGTAGAGGTCTCCGATTTCGGATTTTGCGGACCCGGATTCACTGCTGTCAGCTATAAACTGTTCCGGCTCATACACACAAGCGGAAAAAAACAGCATGGACACAATTGTTGTCAATAAAATCTTCTTCATCAAGGGAAAATATACAAAAGTCCCTAAGGATTTTTGCACCATTCCAATCGGGTTTTCCTGATAAAGCGCAGATAAACACAGAATATAATGGTTCCCGTAACCAGCCAACTCATGGGGTAACAGACCATAAGTGCCGCAAAAGTATTGTACTTCGGGAACATCAGGAACACCCAGGAGATTCTGACACCGCAAATACCGAATACGCAAATCAAGGCGGGAACCATGGACTGTCCCATACCGCGAAGAGCCCCGGAACAGACATCAATCAAAACATTGATAAATTCCAGGCCGATGACGATATAGACTCGGTAAGCACCGGTCTGGATAATGGCTTCGTCATTGGTAAATATGGAAAGGATGGGGTGATAGAAAATAGAAGTCAAGGCACCCAGCAGGAACGTGGAGGACGCCGCCAGGAGAATGGTCCAGCGGACAACTTTTCTGCAACGGTCCAAATTTTTCGCACCGTAGTTCTGCCCCACAAAAGTCACGCAGGCGTGGCCAAAGGAACTGAGCCAGAAGTACACAATCAGTTCCGGATTCATGGCCGCTGCAGATGCGGCCACTGCTGTGGACCCAAGCGAATTGATAGCCGACTGGATACAGACATTGCTAAAGGAGAACACGGCGCCCTGCACGCCAGCAGGCAATCCAATCTTGACGATTCTGCCGAGGATATATGGCGTAACGCGGAGTTTCCAAAATTCAAACTTGAAGGGACCGGTTTCACGTTTCAAGAAAAACAGTAAAGTCAAGGCACTGATGACATTGGCAATTACCGTCGCAACAGCAACACCATCCACATCCATGTGGAAGCCGATAACAAAAACAATGTTCAGAACCAAATTGATTGCACCAGCTACAAGCAACACGTAGAACGGACGCTTTGTATCGCCCTTGCTTCGTAACAATGCTGCACAGAAATTGTACAACATAATGAAGGGCATGCCCACGAAATAAATCTTGAAATACAGTGCCGCAGAATCGATAATATCTTCTGGTGTTGAAATCAGGGAAAGAATCGGGTGAGCAAAAAAGATTCCAACCAAGGCAAGCAACACGCCGCAAATCAGGGAAACAGCAATCGCAGTATGAACCCCCCGGGAAACAGAACGGGAACTGCGTTCACCAAGAGCGTTGGCCACCACCACATTGGCCCCGATGGAAAGGCCCACAAAAAGGTTCACCATCAAGTTGATGACGAAAGTATTCGCCCCCACGGCGGCCAAAGCCTTATCGCCAGCAAACTTACCTACAACGGCGACATCGGCAGAATTGAACAACTGCTGAAAGATGGAACTCGCAGCTAGAGGCACGGCAAACTTCAGGATTTTATCCCAAATCGAGCCCGTCAGCAAATCCATATTTTTAGCAGTAGCCATAATCGGGTCCAAATTTAGTTTTTTGGACCTCTCGCCTAAAGGGTAATTACTAACTTTGTGGCGTAAATTTTTGGGACGAGACAATCCGTCCCCACAAACGGAGATTATCATGGGTTTTAAATGTGGTATCGTAGGCCTGCCGAACGTCGGCAAGAGCACCATCTTTAACGCAATCACCAATGCAGGCGCAGAAGCAGCAAACTATCCTTTCTGCACCATCGACCCCAACGTGGGTATGGTGAACGTTCCGGACGCACGTCTGGACGCTCTGGTAAAGGTCTACAATCCCAAGTCCATCGTTCCTGCCGTCACTGAATTCGTGGACATCGCAGGTCTCGTGAAGGGTGCAGCAAACGGCGAAGGTCTGGGCAACCAGTTCCTCACCCACATCCGCGAATGCCAGGCTATCATGGAAGTGGTCCGCTGCTTCGACGACGGCGACATCGTTCACGTTCACGGTTCCGTGGATCCGGTTCGCGACGTGGATATCATCGAAACCGAACTTATCTTGAAGGATCTGGAATCCGTCGAAAAGCGTCTCGCTACCGAAGCAAAGAATGCACGTATGGGTGGTGCCGAAGCTAAGGCACGTCTCGCCGCTTGCGAAAAGCTCCGCGACGCATTCCAGGAAGGCAAAGCCGCCCGCGGTCTCGCAGGTGAAAGCGAAGAAATGGACCAGATTATCAAGGACCTGGCCCTTCTTACCGCAAAGCCCCTCTTCTACTGCGCCAACGTGAAGGAAGACGACATCCTCACCGGCAACGCCTACGTAGACGCTCTTAAGGAATACGCAGCAAAGAATGGTCACGAAGTCATCATGATCAGCGGCAAAATCGAAGAAGAACTTTCTCAGATGGAACCGGCCGACAAGGTGGAATTCCTGAAGGATCTTGGCCTTGCAGAATCCGGCCTCGACGCTGTGGTCCGCAAGGGTTACGAAATTCTCGGCCTCCGCACCTTCCTCACCGCAGGCGAAAAGGAATGCCGTGCATGGACCTTCGAAGCTGGCTTCAAGGCTCCCCAGTGCGCAGGCGTTATCCACTCTGACTTCGAACGCGGCTTCATCCGTGCAGAAACACTGAGCTACGCCGACTTCGAAAAGTACGGCAGCTGGAACGCCGCCAAGGAAGCTGGCGTACTCCGTACCGAAGGTAAGGAATACGTGGTGCAGGACGGCGACATCATGCTGTTCCGCTTCAACGTGTAAAAGAGAAGCCGGCTACACCGGTTTTCTCAATTACGAATTACGAAGTACGAATTACGATTTTTTCGCAAACAAAAAAGGACTGCCCAGCAGTCCTTTTTTGTTTATCCTTTAACCTTTATCCTTTACGCTTTTCTTAGCTGCTCGGCGGGCTTTCAGTTCTACAACAATTGGCCTTATAATCACAGCCAAATTCATTGCTGTACCTATAAAAATCAGTATCGTTGCCGCATTATAGCCAATACCCGGGTCTACACTCAACAGCGGAATTCCCATATTGGCTAGAAGTTCCGCCAGCTTTGCATAGAACGCTCCCATGGAGACCATGGTCAGCATACCCAACGCAATGGAACCCAGGGGGGTAAACCAAGCAAACGCTGCGGCCAAGATAGCGCCAACAAGAAGTATATAAAGAGCGGGCATCGGATCCATCTTAGGAAAGTTCGGTATCGTTGTACGGAATCTTTCTATTGCCTTAGGGTTGCCAGTCTCCATCTTCTTGAGCATACCGATTGCAGGTTCCTGCAAGGCAGTTTCAAGATCCAGGCCCGAAGCCAGTTCATAGACATTGGGAGAGGCAATCACCTTGTCATCATTGCAGGAAACGTTTGCAATAGGCATGAGCAAAGCCACGATTACCAACAAGTATGGGATCGCAGTGATGCGCTTAAACAGGCGCAATGCTTTCGATTCCTTGCTATCAACTTTAGTTTTGTCACTCATTATTTTCCCTCAAAAGCGCTTCGCGGGAAAGCGCAACGGAAACCGATGCGGTCAGACCAGTAACGGGGATCTTCGTCATCGTAGTCAGTCAAATTCAAATACTTTTCCTTATCCATCCAGGAACCGCCCTTGTGGATCTTGTGGGATCCCATCATAGCACCTGTAGGGTTCGAATCCTCCACAATAAGGGAGAACATAAAGTACTTATCCCTGGTCCATTCAGCGACATTACCGGACATATCGTAGAGGCCCCATTCATTGGGCTTTCTGCTAGCCACCGGCTGCGGACCATAGTTCGGGTGTTTCTTGCCGAAGTTGTAGGAATTATCGCGGTAAATAGCGTAGAGGCTGGCGTTAGGTTCTTCATCAAGATTCCAGAGAGAGCCTTCATTATTGTCTGCACGACCTGCAAATTCCCACTGAGCTTCCGTCGGAAGATCACCACCAATTGCCTTACAGAATTCCTGAGCATCATACCACGTGATGTTGTGAACTGGCTTCTGAGCATCAGAATACTTGGATCGATCAATCTTGCGTTTGGATTCCTCAAGGCGGTCCATAACTTCTTGATAGAAGCCCTGGGTTACTTCAGTAGTATGGATTGCAAAAGGAGACATGGAAACGACCTTTCCCTTATAGCGGAAGGCTCCAGAATCGATCAAGGCCACCGTGCCCATTTTTGCATCGGCAACAATTCTCGGAACTTTGGGATTTTCTGCAGGGTAATCATCATCGTCATACTCAACAATCTTAACGTTCGGAGAAAGTTCAATAACACGCTTTTCTTCAGCAGGCTGTTCCGCAGGTTGTTCCACGGGTTGTTCCACGGGTTGTTCCTCGGGTTTCGTGGTATCCACGACAGCGGTATCAACAGTTGCGGTATCGGCAGCGACCGTGTCAGCAGCGACTGTATCAACGGCAGCAGAATCCACAGCAACGAAGACTGCAGCAGTGTCTACGACAGCAGAATCTTCAATAGCGGGACCAACAGTAGCTGAGTCAACGATAGCAGAGTCTACTGCTGCAGAGACAACAGTAGTCGTGTCGACAATAGCCGAGTCTACAGTTGCGGAAGCAGAGGTCACCATAGAATCAGCCGCAGGAACTACGGCAGAATCAACAACCTGTTTAGCCAGCCATTCCAGCACTTCAGGCTGATCTGCAACATAAGCCGGGAGCTTAAATTCGCCATGGCATTTGTAGGTCTGGTCATCAACAATCAAATCCAGGTCCTGGAAACGATACTGATAGCGGCCAACCAAAGTACCTTCATTGTAAACCCAGACAGGTTTATTATTTGCCAAGGTCAAGTGGGCAGCAACAGTCTCGGATGCATCCAAAATAGCGTACAGGGTATCCGTCACCATGCTGTCAGCGGAGCCAACCCATGACACATTAAAACGTTCATATTCCTTGCCGAAAGTCAAACGAATTGCGGAGACCTTCTTTTCTTCGGAACCCTCAACTTCTTCAAATATCGGCTCGATCTTTTCTGGAACCATTGTTCCGGAAATAGAAAGACTTTGCAAGCTATCCATTTTCTGGAGCAGAGCCTTGTTTACTTCGCTAGCAACACCAAGTTTGCTGGTTCGCCAAAGTTCCTTGGCGTCCTCACGGCGGGCAAGGTATTGTTTTGCATATTCCACGTATTCTTCTGTGGAATCCGTAACCCCAAATTCCGCAGCAGTCTTCTTCGCAGGATATAACGATACAAAAGCATTGGAATCAATCAAGGAGACGGTACCCTGAATTTCACCGACAAACTTGTCGTACAATACTTCAAGATCTTCCAGATATTCCGCAGCGGCAACAGAATCCAGCGTGACAGTCGTGGAGACATTGATGCTAGAGTCCTGCACAAACACCGGCAACTGGGGAACCAGCGATACAATCGTTGATTCCGGCACGGCAACAGCATCTACATAAGGATAATAACCCGGAGCAGAAAACTCAAAAGCATACATTCCCTGTTTCACAGGATAAATCTTTTCCACCTTTCTCTTCAGCTTTTTGGTCAAGGAATTCACCTGCAAATCCACGATGGACGTATCAATCTTGATTACGCTAGGGCGGACAGATTCCTTCAACATTTCCCAACGGCCATTCTTCCAAAAGAACAGTGTTGCAATACGGGACGAATAAATGTATTCCCTATCGAAATAGATGTCGGCTTCATCCTGGAAAGCCTTGTACATTTGGGAACCATAGAAGCGCATGTAGAGGACTTCTGCCGGTTTCAGGTAGTTATCCTTCATGCTAAAAGCATGTAGCTTACTGAAATTTTCCTCATCCATCTGTCCAACATACCAGTGGAATTCCTTCGGCCCCTTCTTATGACGTAAATACATGGTATGGGCATGGAGTGGAAGCTCCGGCATTACAGAAACCGAATTCAACCCTTCGTTGATAATCGCCAGTTTGGAATTTTTCTCCAAAAGCAAGCCATCCTTGTACTGATCAGGCGCAATCTGGAATAGGTGATCGCCATCGGCGAGAGCCATTGCCGGAACAAGCATCAAAAAGGACAACAAACGGTTTAGGGACATAATATCTCCTATAAGCAACAAACAAGGAGGTGCGAGGCACTCCTTTTTCTTACAAAGATAATATTAAAACTAGACGTTGCTACCCATTTGGAGCAAATGTCCACCATTTCCACCACCCACAGGGCCCAATTCCACCTTCCAGTCGGCAAGGCGGATAATGTCCGGATGATGCTCG
The DNA here is from genome assembly GCA_024399065.1 of Fibrobacter sp. Taxonomy (NCBI): domain Bacteria; kingdom Pseudomonadati; phylum Fibrobacterota; class Fibrobacteria; order Fibrobacterales; family Fibrobacteraceae; genus Fibrobacter; species Fibrobacter sp. Next base: position 86,521 of record JAKSIB010000008.1, read on the forward strand.
ATAACGATCACGGTATCGCCACGGGCAGACAGACGACGCAAAAGATTCCACAAAATCTGGATATCCTTCAAGTGCAGACCTGTGGTCGGTTCATCCAGAAGGTAAACCGTCTCCTTGGCGTTTTTACGGGAAAGCTCTGCAGCCAGTTTCAAACGTTGGTTTTCGCCGCCGCTGAGGGTTGTCACCGGTTGGCCCAAACGAACGTAGGGCAAACCCACATCGCGAAGAGCTTCCAACTTCGGCAAAATCTTGGGTTGGTCCTTGAAGAATTCGCAAGCTTCGCTCACGCGCATATCCAGCACGTCGGCAATGTTCTTGCCCTTGAAGGTGACAGTCAAGGTTTCCTGATTATAACGCTTACCACCGCAGGCATCGCAAACTTCCCAAACGTCGGAAAGGAAGTGCATTTCCACGGAGACGGCACCGCGGCCTTCACAGGCGGCACAGCGGCCGCGGGCAAGGTTGTAGCTGAATCGTCCGTAGTCAAAGCCCTTGATCTTGGACTGTTCAAGCTTACTAAACAACTTACGAATGTCGTCAAAGACGCCGGTAAAGCTGGCCGGGGTACTGCGTGGTGTTCCAGAAATAGGGCTCTGGTCCACCAACAGGACTTCGCCAGATTCCTTCTTCTTGCCACGGGCCTGGAACTTGCGCTTTAATGCCGGGTAGATTTCGTCCATGACCATGGAACTCTTGCCGGATCCGGAAACTCCGCACACAACGCTGACGGCGCCCTTGGGGAACTTCACGGAAATGTTCTTCAGGTTGTTATGGGACAGGTTCTTGAATTCATAGAATTCAGAATCTTCGGTAACGGGCTTCGCCTCGATCTGGTTGGCAATGGGATTGCTATGAGTCAGGAACTTCACCGTTTCGCTTCGCGGGAACTGCTGGAGCGCATAAGGTTTTGCAAGGGCGGCCGGGGCGCCCTCGGCGACAACCTCGCCGCCGAATTCTCCGGCGGCAGGTCCCATATCAATGATATGGTCGGCCGCCTCCATCATTTTCATATCGTGCTCAACAACAACAAGGGTATTGCCCAAGTCTCGCAGGCGGTACAAAGTATCCAGCAACTTTGCAGTATCACTTTCGTGCAAGCCTACGGTCGGTTCATCCAAAACATAGAGCACCCCTTCCAAGCCACTGCCGATCTGGCTTGCCAAACGAATACGTTGGGATTCGCCACCGCTCAAGGTATCGCCGGAACGGTCCAGGCCGATGTAGCCCAAGCCCACACTCTTCAAGAAATCCAAGCGACCGATAATTTCACGGAGCAAAGGTTCTGCAATCTTAGCCTTCCCTGCCCCATTCTTTTCGCCATCGAAGCTTACATTAGCAAACCAGTCGCGGGCATTGTCAATGCTCATGTGGTGAACATCCATAATGTTCATGCCAGCGTCAAGGCCTCCGTGGTCCTTGCCACCACCGATGCGAACTGCCAAATACTCAGGTTTCAAACGTTCACCGTTACATGCCGGACAGACTTTTCCCGCCTCGCGCTTGGAATCCTTCAGCACGCCCATACCAAGGCAGGTTTCGCAAGCGCCCCAGTGCGTATTGAAGCTGAAGTGCTTGGGATTCAAGGCGCTGTCCATGTACCAGCCACATTCAGGGCAGCCAGGCTTTTCGCTGGCGGACAAACGCTCGTGACCTTCAGATTCCAAGTACAGAATTCCGTTGCCATCACGGTAGGCCCGCTCAAAAGCTTCCACCAGGCGAGCGCGATTTTCTTCCTTCACAATCACCTGGTCCACAACAGCAAGGATTTGCTTTTCGCGGGTCGGAACCTTAGGCAACGGCAGTTCTACAAGCTTATCACCCATATAGACCTTACGGTACCCCTTTTCCGTCAGGATCTTGGAAAGCTTCAGGATGTCCTTCACTTCAAAAGGAGCCAACACCGTCACCATCTTATTCAAGTCACGGTCAAAGGCAAGCTGCATCAAGTCGCCGGCAGCATAGGAATCCACAGGCTTTCCGCAATGGAGGCAGTGGGGCGTTCCCACGCGGGACCAGAAAATACGGAAGTAGTCGTAAATTTCAGTCAACGTCGCCACGGTACTGCGGGGACTCTTGCTGGCAGACTTCTGGTCAATGGCAATTGCGGGAGCAAGACCTGTAATAGAATCAATGCTACCTCGGTCGGGTCGGCCTAAGAAACGGCGAGCGTAGGTGCTCAAGGTTTCCACAAAGCGCCTCTGGCCTTCGCTAAATAAGGTATGGAACGCAAGGCTACTCTTGCCGGAGCCCGAAACGCCAGTCACCACCGTCAACTTGTGGCGGGGAATAGTTACATCAATATTCTTCAGGTTGTGCTTGCGGGCGCCGTGGACTTCAATATCCAGGGACGGGCCGTCCTTTCCGGAAGCCTTCGCCACAATATCGTAACGAGCCTTGTTTTCGGCAAGGTTGTTCATCAACTGAGTGATGGGCTTGTAACCATTATTGGCTCTAGCAAGTACAGGAGCCAGGTAGCGGCCCGTTTCGGACTTCTTGCATTTTGCAATCTGTTCGGGAGTTCCCGTAGCCACAATCTTACCGCCGTGTACGCCTGCATCAGGCCCCAGGTCAATAATCCAGTCGGCACACTTGATCACATCCAGATTGTGTTCAATAATCACAATGCTGTTGCCAAGGCTACGCAAACGATTCAAGCAATCCATCAGTTTGCGGATATCTTCAAAATGCAGACCGGTGGTAGGTTCGTCCAGCAAGTACAAAGTCTTGCCTGTACCCGGGCGACGCAATTCAGAAGCGATCTTGATACGCTGGGCTTCGCCACCGCTCAAGGTGGTAGAAGGCTGGCCCAAAGTCAAGTAGCCAAGGCCTACTTCGCAAAGCAAGTTCAACGGTTGGGCAATGCGGGGCTGATCCTTGAAGAACTCAGCGGCATCGCTAATGCTCATGTCCAGAATTTCGGAAACATTCTTTCCCTTGAAATAAACTTCGCGAGTCGCATCGTTAAATCGCTTGCCGTTACAGACTTCACAGGTCACCTGTACACTTGGCAAAATGTGCATGTCAATTTCTTTTACACCGGCACCTTCACAGGCATCGCAACGACCGCCCTTTACGTTGAAGCTGAAACGACTCTTGGTGTAGCCACGAATCTTACTTTCTTCCATGCCGGCAAACAAGTCGCGGATATCGTCCCAAATCTTGGTGTAGGTGGCAGGATTACTGCGAGGAGTGCGGCCAATAGGCGTCTGGTCAATTTCAATGACCTTGTCAATATTTTCAAGACCTTCCAGATGATCAAACTTGCCCACCGGCTCTTCGGAATTGAAGAACACACGAGCCAATTCGCGGCGCAAAATCTGGTTCACCAGCGTACTCTTGCCGGAGCCTGAAACCCCTGTCACCACAGTCAACGCGCCATCCAGGGGAATTTCCACATCAATGTTCTTCAGGTTGTTTTCGGCAGCACCGCAAACCTTTAACTTCGGAGTATCCTTGTCAATCTTCTTGCGCAGCTTGGGAACTTCAATGGCCTTACGTCCACTGAGGTAGGCGCCAGTCAAAGAATCCTTATTTTTCTCAAGCTGGTCAACAGTTCCTGCAGCAATAATGCCACCGCCTTCAACGCCTGCACCAGGACCCACATCAATGACATAATCCGCATGACGCATGGTGTCCTCGTCGTGTTCCACCACAATGAGGCTGTTGCCTTGGGCTCGCAGGTGATCCAGCATTCCCAGCAACTTATCGTTATCGCGGGGATGCAAACCGATGCTAGGTTCGTCCATCACGTAGAGCACACCCTGAAGACCTGCACCCACCGCACTAGCCAAGCGAATACGCTGGGCTTCGCCACCGCTCAAGGTAGACGCCTTGCGGGAAATATTCAGGTAGCCAAGCCCTACCGCATCCAAGAAATTCAAGCGTCCGCGGATTTCCTTCAGGATTTCGCGACCAATGCGCTGTTCCTTTTCAGACAGTTTCAGGCTATTGAAAAATTCCACAGACTTTTCTACGGACCATTCCGTCATCTCCGTCAGATTATGGCCATGGAAATCCACTGCGTTTGCAGTACGGTTAATGCGGGAGCCCTTACATTCCGGGCAGACGCCAATCTGCATGAACTTTCGGAAGTGGAAAATGTGCCACATGTCCCAAAGTTCCTGGATAACATCGATGACACCCCGTTCGCTTCCGCTGGGTGTACCATACAGAATCGCATGCTGCTGGGCGGGCTTCAACTTGTTCCAAGGCGTATCGAAGGTAAACTTCATTTCGTTAGCGATGGTGCGCAAGTTTCGCCAGCCGTAATCGCTGAACAGCAAAGTTCCTGTATCCTTTTTCTGGACAGCCAAGGCGCCCTGCTTCAAACTCAATGTCTTATCAGGAATAATCAGGTCCAGGTCGAATTCGCAGGACTCGCCCATACCCTTACAAACGGGGCAGCGGCCCTTGGGATCGTTAAAGCTAAAGAAACGCGGTTCCAATTCCGGAATAGAAACGCCGCACTTGGGGCAAGCCAACAACGTACCCTGCAGGCGGTATTCCCCATCGCCAAACAAGAAGCTGACCAACTTTCCGTCCGTCAACTTGAGAGCCCCTTCTAGGGCTTCACGCAAACGGCTCATGTTCTTACGTTCCAAAGTCAAGCGGTCAATGACAGCTTCGATGGTGTGCTTCTCGTAACGCACCAACTGAGGTACATCATCAATACGATAAATCTCCCCATCCACACGAACACGGACAAAACCATTTTCCTTCAGGTCCGCCAGTTCCTTACGATATTCACCCTTACGTTCCTGAACGATGGGGGCCATCACCGTCACCTGACGGGGCACACCATTGATTTCGCCGTCACCGGCATAAAGACCATCCACAATCTGGTCCACGGTCTGGGCCTGAATCACGCGGCCACATTCCGGGCAGTGGGGCACACCCAAACGGGCGAACAGCAAACGATAATGGTCCAAGATTTCTACCACCGTACCCACCGTACTACGGGGATTGCGATTCACCGTCTTTTGGTCGATGGAAATGGTGGGAGAAATACCGCGAACGCTTTCCACCTCGGGATGCTTCATGCGGCCAATGAACTGGCGGGCATAGGCAGAAAGAGATTCCACAAAGCGGCGCTGCCCTTCCTGGAAAACAGTATCGAAGGCAAGGCTACTCTTACCGGAGCCAGACACGCCAGTGACCACCACAATGGAGTCGCGGGGAATATTCAAGCTGACATGGCGTAAGTTATGCTCGTGGGCATCGCGGATATCAATGGACTTTGTCATATAAAAACTTCAAAATTTGCGCAGTTATCCCTGCGCGTTATACCACACAAAATATAGTGAACATTTGAATACTTTTCAACAACTTTTCCCAGAGGCGCCACCATTTGCTTGCCAAAAAAATTCCCAAAATCTATATTCGGCGCACCTACGGGGGTATAGCTCAGTTGGTAGAGCGACAGGTTCGCAATCTGTAAGTCAGGAGTTCGACTCTCCCTACCTCCATAAAATTTAAGGACGACCATCCGGCCGTCCTCTTTTAAATTTGAACCCTTAAATTTCCCACTTGACTCCGACCTTAAGTTCCGTCAGCAAGTTTCCCTTGGAGAAAATCTTCTTGTAATAGTCAGACAAACTATAACCTTTATAGATTTGCTCCAAGCCAAGGTATACCGTACCAAAGCTGTTCGGTTTCCAATAAGCCATCAAGCCCCAGTTCCCTACGAGTTTCTGGATTTTCTCGTATTCCGGATCAGGGCCGTCAATCACAAAACCGTAGAACAAATTCAGCTTTCCTTCCACAGAAATATTGTTCCTAAATTTGTACGAAATCTTTGAACGAAGGGTTGGACCAATCCACTTTCCATAGTAACGAGAAACAGGCACTACAATGGAATCCATAAGTTCATCAATACGATCCTCCCAGTACAGGGAATCAATTGCATTTTCATCCATAATGGGACATTGATCGCCATACTTTTCCATGCAGTAGGCTACAGTCAACGGCATACCAACTTCTCCCCAGCCATTGTTCACCTTAACAGTGCATTCCTCTCGAGTATCACTGGTAGAGCAAATTTTCTTCGCCTCTTCCTTTAATTTTCTTTCATAGTCCGCAAGGAACTTCTTGTAGTCAGAGACATAGTCCGCCTCGAAGCGCAGCCCCAGGTAAGCCGATCCATTCAAACCATAAGTGGACGTTCTGTTCCAGGAAGCAAACAGCGCATAAGACCTCGGCCCTTCCGTATCCACGTAGGCCCAGGCCGCCGCGCCAAGACGATCCTTCCCCTTTCTATAGAATTCCTTTTGCAACCAGCCGTAGAATGTTGCAGAAACATCTTCGCCTTCAGCAAAATTCAAATCAATTCCCGCATTCAGCAACACGGTCTGACCAACCAAGGAGTATTCCGCACCTAAAGCCAAAGTCCAATCATTGGTATCCAAAGCCGGCATATTATCATTCATCAAGAACCAGTCACCGGTAAGCCCCAAACCGAGAGAATGAATCCAGGAACCTGAGGAATAATCCATAAAAGGCGTAAGCGACAAGTACATATCGCCGCCATATTCACCCTTATTTTTTGCTGAACCGAACTCATCATAACGCAAGCCATAAAAACCTGCGTCACCTAAAATGCGAAAAGACAGCGCACCCGATGCACTATCGTCCTTTACACCCAGAGCATCATAATAACTCTTTAAAATTTCCTGAAGTTCCGCGGTATAAGGACCAGGCAAAGCCACAGCATCTTCAAAAGCCTTAACAGCGGAAGACACATCCCCCGCCTCTTCGGCCTTCATTGCACGAAAATAAGCCTCTTCCTGAGTTTCAGCCCAGAGAAGAGTAGAAAGCAATAGAAGAACTACTGCTATCCGATGCATTTAGTGGTGATTTCGATCCCCTTCATTAGGGCGGGGATTCTGGAAATCTCGCGGACCCATGGGCATCATCGGCATCATCGGCATCATCGGATGTGCACCCGGTCTGTCGTAGTTCTTCTGATGTTCGCGAGAATTATTGGGCATTTCCCCTTCGAAGCGAGGACGAGTTTCCTTCTTCTTGGAAACTTCCTTACGAATAGAATTCTTTTCAGCAGCGGAGCTAGCGCGCAAATCCGAGAGGATCTGCTCACGAGCTTGACGACGTTCAGCACGGAGTCTCTGCCAATCTTCGCTTTCCTTTGCACCGAGAGCGGGAGCATCCTTGGATACAGCGACTCTTTCAGCAGGGGTCGGGATAGAGGATTCGGGACGATCCAAAGGCTGGGCGACAACCGCAGTTGCCGTCATCATCAAGAAAATCGATATGAAACCCAATTTTTTCATTTTCGTCTTCATGCCTTAACTTTCGCAAATTCCGTGCCAACTATCCGTTTAGGCTATAATTTAGACAAATTCATCTAATTTCGGTTGATTTTTATACTTAATATAAAAAAACAACTATTCATCCAAATTGATTTTTTCGGGAATTCCGGCCCCAGCGGGACAAATCACCCCGAAAAATCGCCTAAACGAAACAATCTCCTAATTTTTAAAATCTTCCTTCTTCATATCAAGTCGCTCCATGATTTCACGGAGGACCTTTCTATCAATGCCCAAAATCGTTGCCGCCAAGGTCAAATTTGCATTACTGTCCTTCAGGGCTCGAGCAATAACATCTCGTTCAACCGCTTCACGGGCTTCCTTCAAAGTGCGGGGCGACTCCTTGGCTTGCGCCTGGACATCACCTAGGCCAAGATCCTCAGGCTGAATCACGCCATGGACCGCCATGACCAAAGCCTTCTGAATTCTATTTTCAAGTTCACGAACATTGCCCGGCCAATGATAACCAAGCATAGCTTTCTCAGTGTTACGGCTCAGGTGGCACTTGCCACGGCCATATTCCGCACCATACCTTGTAAGAAATTCTTCCGCCAAAAGCACTACATCCTGGCCTCGTTCTCGGAGAGGCGGCAACACCATCGGCATCACTTGCAGTCTAAAGTACAAGTCCTCTCTAAAACGCTTTTCCCTTACAGCTTCTTCAAGATCCACATGGGTTGCGGAAATCACACGGACATTCACCGGGATTTCGCGATTATCGCCCACACGGGTAATGTGCTTTTCCTGCAACACGCGTAAAAGCTTCACCTGCATGTTCATGGGAAGTTCACCAATTTCATCCAGGAAAATGGTGCCACCGTCAGCCTCTTCGAAGAAGCCCTTACGGTTGTCGATAGCGCCAGTAAAGGAGCCCTTGGCATGACCGAACAAAAGGGATTCCATCAGGTTTTCCGGAATGGCACCGCAGTTCACCGCGATAAAGGGCTTGTCGGCGCGGGGGCTGTGCTTGTGGATGTACTTGGCAAAGACTTCCTTGCCAGTACCCGTCTCGCCGCGGATAATCACAGGCATGGGAAGGGGCGCAAGCTTGTCTGCAAGAACCACAAGTTCCGCCATCACTGCGGAGGAGTAAACAATACCGTCCTTACGGACAACATTTTTCAATACGTCCAGGGATTCCTTGTCGCGAAGGCGGTCGTAAACCGCGAAGGCGAACTTTTCGCAAACAGCCACGAAGGAATCAAACAGCTGAACATCTTCGTCGGTGAAGGGTTCCTCACGGGCAGCGCGCTGCAGGTACAGGTAACCCGCCTCGGAGTCCGGCGTTCTAAAGGGCGACACCATAATGCTTGTCAGCTGGTTCTGCACAATGGACTTGGACAAGTCCGCAGAATCATCGTCCAGCTGGTTCCAGACCACAGCCTTGTTCTCGGACTTGGCCTGACGCACCGCAGAAATGGAAATGGAAACTTCTTCAGGGTTGCTGAGGTGCAGAGGTTTCTCGCCGGCAATGTCAAGCACTGCGGCGTCGGCGCGGAGAACACTTCTGGCAACTTCGAGAATCTTCGGGAACAAGGTTTCCGGCTGGTCCTCATCCAAAAGAGTCTTTACCACATCCAGCATCTTTTCCGTAGCAAGCATTGATTCCGTTTTCAAGACAACCTCGACTTAAAAAATTTACTCTGAAGCTGGAGTGGGCAAGTTCTGCAGCATTTCCTTTATCTGTACAGAATCCGTTGTAACAGGTTCCGTGACAGAGTCTGCCGCCTCCGCATTCAAGCTTCTGGACTGCATCAACAACATTTCTCCTGTAGCATCTATGTCAGAACCTCTCGTTCCGAAATAAAGGCCCAGGGCTACAAGCAGAAATATAAGTACCAGAACCGCAATCGGGGCTTTCCAGCCCAGACGCTTTTTCCGTGAAGTCCCACAAATCGTGTAGGGCAAATCACACTTCGTTTCAGGCGATACATTTATTCCCGATTTTGGCAAAATTTCCTGCTGCAGGAAACTTTGGATTCCCTTCAGCAAGGCAACCTCACCTCCGGAAACCTTGCCCAGGGCAATTTCCAGAAGTTCGTCCAGTTCGTCAAAATCCTCCACGCGGTTTTCAGGATCCGTGGCCAGCAAGCCTTGCCACAAAGGATCCAACGCGTTGATGGATTCCGGGTCCAGATTTAAACCCAAGTACAGTTTCTCTGAAACATTGATATCACCAACCGCAGTTACTTTGGACGCAAAATCATCATAGCCATTGGCCTCGATCAAGTCCGAGCCAGAAATCCAGCGGTAAAGCAGCAAGCCCAGGCTGAACAGATCACTTTTTTCGGAAGGCTGCTTTCCCAGGAACCGTTCCGGGGCCGCGTAGGCCAAGGCCCCCGGGCCCACAATGCCAAAGTCAATAAGCATCGGGCAAAGTTCCAGGGATCCATTCTTCTCTGCCGCCGTAAAAATCACGTTGGAGGGGTGCAAATCCCCATGGGAAACATCCAACTTACTTGTGCGGCCAAGAGCAAAAGCCACATAGCGCAAGGCCTGCAAGGCCACCGGCACAGGAATTCTCCCCAGGCAATCTGAGGAAGCGCCATCTACAAAATCGTAGACCAGGTAGGCGGAGCCATCACGTTCGCCAAACTCCACCACCTTGTACAAGTTTGAAATGCGGGAGTTTTCCAAGGTTTCCAAAACATCCTTATTAAAGGATATCCCAGGTTTGTACCATTTCAGAACACAATCCCTGCCATCAGCAGAAACCTTATAAATACTGGACTCGCCGCCAGAATGCAGCAAGTAGCAGTCCGTCATGGAATCAAGAATAGACGGTTTGCCAGAAGGATTGTCCAAAGTATTCAGACTCATAGCTCTTCCGACAAAATTTTAGCCTTGAGGGAATCCTCCGCCACCTTCGTCCAATGGGCAAGCGCCCTATCCTTGGGCAAAGCCTCGTGACCCATGGACCAAATATCCCAGGCAGATTCAATATCGCCTTCTTCCCAATAGATGTTACCCAAATTCACGTAAGCCGAGGCAAATTTCGGTTCCTTGGTAACTACGTAGATAAAAATGTTTTTGGACTCTTCGGTGCGACCCTGCCTTGCCAAAATCAAGGCCTTCAGGTTATAGCTAAAGAAATTCAGGCTGTCCAGCTGGATGGACTGATCTAGCAAGGGCAACACGTTGGCCTTACGGTGCTGTTCCATGGTGGCCTTGGCCAGGTAGAACAAACAAGTGGAATAATTGGCGTCAATCTTGCCGCTGCTATCCACGCGGGACAAAATTTCAAATTCCCGGGCGGTGCGTTCCCACAGCTCAAAGGTGGGGCCGTTCAACTTTTCCCCGTTTTCAGCCACGGCGTAGTACGAAAGAGCAAGGCCATAGCGGGCGTTACGGTGGGCAGGCTGCTGGTCCAAAGCCTTATTGAAGTTGGCGATGGCTCGATCGTAGTCCCCGATTCTCAGGGCATCGTTTCCACGGGCCACGTCCTCGTCCACACAAGCACAAAAACAAACCATAGCCGCGGCGGCTACGATTTTCAGAAAAAAACTTCTAATTTTTGGGGATTTTCTATCCCAAATGCTCATATATCCACAAAATAACTAAAAAATTTTGGTTTATGCAAAAAAAGTGCCTCACCAGGGGTCTCCCATAAAAAAAATCCCCACCCGCAGGCAGGGATCTTTGAAATCGATTTCTTAAAGTAATTAAGAATTACTTTTCAATTTCGCGCTGAGCAACAACGTTGCCTTCCATGTCGAGAGCGCGGACAACGTTTTCATCGCGCTGGAAGGTCAGGTTAGCCTTTTCGCCCTTAGCAGTGGTGATTTCAACGGACATAGAACCGTCAGCGTTCTTAACAGCTGCGATTTCGTTGCCCTGAGCGTCCTTTTCATAGTAGGAGTCGCCAGCAGCGAGCGGGTTGGAACCAGTCCAGAATTCAACAGTGTTCAGGATGACGAAGTCAATGAACATGGTGAAGGAATAGACCTGGAAAGATGCCAAAGCAAAGTGAACGATGGAGTTGAGCCACTTGTTACCAAGGGTGCCGTTCCACTTGTGGAGCTTGTTGAAGCAAGCGTTAGAGCCGTAGCAACCGGTGAGAACGATCATGCTTGCGCAAGCGAGAGTGATGATAGCTTTTTTCATTTGTTATACTCCTTAAGGATTGAGTTATCGCTTTGTTATGCGATGCCCGAAATATAATTAAAAAAAAAGTTTGTCAACAAGATTTTGCTAGAAATTTTCAAGTGTTTTGATAGACGTCACACAGCCTGGCGACAGACGAATTCTTCGTAACTCATTGATTTTCAACCACTTAAACGAGGAATACCCATTTACCCAACGCACTTTCTGGGATATTTCCACGCCGTATGAAAAAAATCTTACATTGGGATTTCTTACCATACTCCTCGCCCCGATAAATCGCGCACCGGCAACCTGCACGGAAAGGCACTCAAAGAAGTTCCTTTCCAGGGAATCCTCGGCAGTCTCTCCGTCCTCAATTTCAAAAGTGGGAAATTCCCAGGAGCCTCCAAAAAGCATTTCCGAAGACCTCCGGCACACAAGAACCCGACCTTTCCTGGCAACGATTCCAGAAACCGCTAACACCGCCCCTCCTTTTACATTTTTTTTGAGATTTTTCGCGTTTTTTTTGTTAAATTACAAAAGAAGTATATCCCCAGGCCAGTGGTGTATCCTGGGGGTTCACAGGAGTATTACGCATGTTGGGTAAATTGAAAGTTTCCATTTTTGCAACAGTACTGGCAGCAACGGCAGCTTTGGCTGCACCGAAGCCCCTGACAGTCTGGATTATGCCCAATGGTGCCTCTCCTCAAGAAAAACTTGAACAGCGCCTAAACCTCTTCACCAAGAAAACCGGCATTCCTACGCAGGTGCAGGTTTTGGACTGGGGCGAAGCCTGGAACCGCATTTCTCTCGCACTTAGTGGTCAGCAGGAAGCCCCGGATGTATTGCAGTTAGGAACCACCTGGATCCCCTACTTCGCTTCCCGCAAGGAAATCAAGCCTCTTAACGGATGGCTCAAGGATATCGACCCTAGCAGATACGTCCCTGTCAGCTGGAACACCACCCACATGGATGCCGACACCACCATTTATTCCGTACCTTGGTTCATCGACATTCGCCCGGTTCTCGGCAACAAGAGAATCCTCAAGAAATACGGCATCACCAAGGAATCCGTCTCTACCTATAGAGGTTTCGTCGACGCAGTCAAGAAGATTGAACATGCCAACGAAACCCTGGAAGACGGCACCAAGATCCACGGCTACGCATTCCCGGGCAAAAGCGACTGGAACATTCCCCACAACTTTGCACCTTGGGTATGGAGCAACGGTGGTTCTTTCGTCAAGAAGGACGAAGAAGGCAAATGGCAGGCAAATATCCTTTCCGAAGAGACCCTTCTTGGTATCGCCAGCTACCTACACTTCGTGGTCGACACATTGGTCCAGGCAGAAGTCCTTCAGACCAACACCGCACAGGTGGCTCAGCAGTTTAATAACGGCGAATTGGCATTCATCGTCAGCACCACGGAAATCATGATGCAGACCCGTTTCGACGGTTCCATGGGCGGTCTCTCCAACGCACGCATCGGCGCCGACAGTGTTGTCGCCATTCCGTTCCCTAGCGGTGCAGCAGGCAGTTCCAGCTTCATTGGCGGAAGCAACCTGGCAATTCCCGCAGGCAACAAGCGAGCCGAAGCCAAGGATCTTTTGCTTTTCCTCGTAAATGACGAAAACCAGGACGCCTATACAAAGCAAATCGGTCTCCTCCCCACCTCCAAGAAGGTGCTTGCCAACTGGGCTAAGGACGAAGACTACGCCGAATTGATCAAGGCTCTAGAAACCGGCAAAACATACGTTACCATTCCTGAATGGGGCACCATCGAGCAACAGTTGGTGGCTATGTTCAGTTCCGTCTGGGAAATGATGGAAATTCCCTCCCTGTACTCCGAAGAAAAGCTTTACAGCATCTTCAAGCAGTACACCATCGAAATTAACAAGACAGTAAACCATCCCACCGCAAATGTCATGACCGAAGCAGAGTTCAAGGCAATGTGGGAGAACCTGTTCAATAAGAAGATTCACAACCATGGCGAAAAGCCCAGCAAGGATACAACGTCCAAGGACAACCGCGACGAAATCGTCAACAGCAATTTGTCCAAGGCTCCTTTCGTATTCATTGCAATGGTTATTCTCGGATTCCTGTTCAACTTCCGCAGGAAGAGAAAGCAATAGTTTCTAACGGTACCTTATGCGAGATTCCGCTATCCTAAGATTTTCCCGAAGCATCATTTTCAAGTCCATCTTGATTTTGACCGTGGCAATGACCTTGGTGGTCACTGGCGGCATCTGGCTCTATACCCAGAAACAATCTGCTCTCATGTTGGAATGGAGCTACAACAACAACGCTGCCCAGCTGAGTCAGATCGCGGCAACCGCCAGCAATGAAATGAAGCAGTTCGGCGACCGTCTTTCCCTTTTGGCAAAGACCTCTGAAATCCAGAGCATGGACCCGACTACCGCCGCCAGTTACCTGAAGAGTTACAACATTTCCACCCTGTTCATCTCCGGTGAAAACATTTCCATTTACGACCGCCAGGGAAATTTTGTCTGCGACAATTCCATGACCGGCATGCAGACGGGAAGCAACTACCCCGTCGACTTTTCCCGAATCACGCCCCACCGCCCCTACGTCACCCCTTGGTACAAGACCAGCAAGGAATCCGCTCCCGAACGCATTTTCGGAATCAACATTTCCAACCGAGCAGTGGGTGACGGAAGCCTTGTAGCAACCTTCTCCCTCCGCAGACTTTGGAAGAGCTTCGCCGATTACAAGATTGGCAAGAATGGTTTTCTGGTGGCAATCAATACCCAGGGCGAAATTCTTTACCACCCTGACTTAAAGACTTGGTTGACCGACACCCACAAGATTTCTGAACTCGGACTTGCCGATGTGGACCCGAGAAATTTCAGCGTTCAGAAGCCCACTTTCCAAAAGCTTTCCGATGGCAAATCCTACCTGGTAAACTACGTCTACGACAACAACTACGATTTCGGCATCTTCGCATTCCAGCCCAAGAGCGAAATTGATGGTCTTGTAGCATCCGTCCGCCAAAGCAGCCTGCTCATCCTTGCTGTAGCAATCTTCTTCATCTTTGGCCTCGCCGCCTGGATGTTCTTTATGCTTGGTCTCCCGCTGAACAAACTGACCAACCACATCCGCAAGATTTCCGATGGAAACATGGATGTTGAACAAATTCACGTTGGCCACCGCAAGGATGAAATCGGCACGCTGTCCCAGGCATTCAACCTGATGCACAGCACCATCCTGCGACAGTTGAAAGAACTTGAAGCCCACCGCAACATGTTGGAACAGGAAGTCCGCGACCGTACCAAGGAATTGGAACTGGCCAACAAGAAGCTGGACTTGATTTCCAGAACCGACGAACTGACCGGCCTCCCCAACCGTCGCGATATGAACGAAACTATCGCCAACGAAATTGGTAGAAGCCAGCGTACCCACAAGCCGTTCTGCTTCATCTTTATCGATATTGACCACTTTAAGGCCATCAACGACACCTACGGCCATGCCTGTGGTGACGTTGTGCTGAAGTCTGTAGCACAAACCGTCCGCGGTCTCCTCCGTAAGTACGACGTTTTCGCCCGCTACGGTGGTGAAGAATTCCTGACCTTGCTTCCGGAAACAGACCTGGATGGTGCCACAATCGTGGCAGAGCGCTTCCGCAAGAAGATTGAACGGATGACGGTCCATTACGGCGACTACACCATTAACGTTACCGTTACCTTGGGTGTAGCCAAGTTCGACGAACGCCTCGGTGCCGATCGAAGCATTCAACAGGCCGACAAGGCCCTGTACCAGGGTAAGGAAGGCGGCCGTAACCAGGTTGTGGTATGGAAGCCTGAATGGACTACCGAAACCGATTACGAAATGGCAGCCATTGACATGGCAGAAGCCAAGAAGATGTCCGACACTCAGGCCATGAACGCCATTGCTGAACAGGCCGAACAGATCATCAACGTCGAATTCAGGGACGAAGACAATAAGTAATCAAACACAAAATTGATCCGGGATTGATCGCCCCATCGTAGCAAACTCCGCGCACGACTCAGGAATTAAAAAAAGTCCGCCGCTTAATGCGACGGACTTTTTTATCGGGATGACTGAATTCGAATCAGCGACCTCTTGAACCCCATTCAAGCGCTCTACCAGGCTGAGCTACATCCCGAGGTCTTTTTTAAAAGAGTAGACCAAAGGTAGTTAAAATTTCACTTTTGGCAAGGCAAACCTTCCAAAAAATGTCAAATTTTACTTCCAATAACCGATAACCAGCACCTCAGGAGTGGCCTTCGGGTATTTCTTGCTCTTAAAAGTCACAATTTTGCGGATGCTCTGCTGCTTCAGCTCCCAGCCTTCGCGGCTCAGACCCTTGGTAGAGAGGGTGATCTTGAGGGCCGGAATCTTGCCACCTTCGGAAACCTTGCCGTTTTCGTCCACCTTAACCTTCACGTTCTTGGTCTTGATGGTGAAGTCCTTGGCAGATTCGTCTGCCAGGGTCAGATCCGGGCGAGCCTTCTTATCGGTTTCCCAGACGTAGAAGGACCATTCACGAGATTCGCCAGCAGTGTAGAAACCTGCATCGAACATCTTTTCGCTGAAGAACACCGGAGCCTTCACATTACCTTCCAAAGCTGCAGTGTAAGGTTTGCCGTCGGTACCTACGAGAACCACAGTGGGGCTCACCGGACCTTCCATACCGGAAAAGTCCATATCAAATTCGATGACCACCGCGTTCTTGGGCTGGATAGATGTGGGATACTTGAAGTTTGACATGCCAATGCCCTGGCCCATCACGGTTTCCAGTTTGATTTCCTTGCCGGATACATTGGCTCCCTTCAAAACAAAATGCTTTACATCGCCCTGGTTCACTTCACCGATCTGGTAAATGGCAGGGGTAAACAAAATAGCGTCGGCAGCGAATGCCTGGGTTGCGAGGGCCGTTGCGAAAACGGATGCGCGGAGTACGCTGCGAGGTGCGCGAAAAGTTGCGCGGGAATTAAAAATTTTCTTCATGGTCTGAATATACAAATTTTGCAGAACAAAGGACACTCATTCCCAAAAGGATCCCCGCTGTTTATGCCTTGGTGTAAACCACCACGAAGCTTTTGCCTTTTACAATATCCAGAACCTGGATATTTTCAAAGCCAGCCTGTCTGCCAAGTTCCATCAGCTGTTCCGGTTCGAACTTCTTGAAACCCTTCCTGGTGTAGGAAAGTTTGTCCAGCCATTCCCTGGTGTAGACCACATTGTAAAAGGCGGCGCCCGGTTTCAGCACTCGACGGATTTCAGAGAGACCCTTCACGGTGTCAGACCAGAAATAGATAGTGTTGATGGAGGAGACGGCAGCGAAGGTTTTGTCGTCGAAGGGGAGCGCACAGCAGTCCCCCACTTGCAAATGAAGGTGACCATTGCTAGCGGCAGTGGCGTTGCGGCGTGTGGCTTGGTCCATCATGTCCTGGGAGATGTCGATGCCGTACAAGTCCGCTTTCGTTTTCTTGTACAGACGCTGCAAAAGGTAGCCGTTGCCGTAGCCAATGTCCAGCACTTTTTCGCCGGGCTGAACGTTCATCAAGGCCACCGTATTCTTGTACATGGCCTTGTTGATGAAGTTCATGATGACGCAGCAGACCTTCCCCACGAAACCGCGAGGATTCCCAAACTGCGAGCCTATATAATCTGTGAATTTTGACATGATTGCGCGACCTTTTAACGAAGGTAAAGCTAGCATTTTTTATTTTTGCAAACCGATATGAGTCCGAATCCAAACACAGTTCATCCTATCACTGGGTACGATAAAGAAATCTACGTCAAACCCACCATCAAAAATCCAAACATCGTCGTTGGGGATTTCACTTATATAGCTGATTCGGAATTCGAAAGTCATGTCACCCATTTCTACCCTTGGAGCAGGGATAAGCTGATTATCGGCAAATTTTGCCAAATTGCCGCAGGCGTTGAATTTGTCATGAACGACGCCAACCATCAGATGAATTCCGTTTCCACATTTCCTTTCTATACTCTTGAAGGTTGGGACATGAAGCCACCAAAGGCCGAAGACATGCCTTTCAAAGGCAACACTGTCATTGGGAATGACGTATGGATCGGTCAAAACGTCACCATACTCCCGGGTACACAAATCGGAGACGGAGCCATCATCGGAGCAAGCAGCGTTGTGTGCGGGAAAGTCGAGCCCTATACAATCATTGCAGGAAACCCTGCAATACCTATCCGCAAGCGATTTGACGACGAACTGATTAGTATGATGCAAAAATGGAAATGGTGGGACAAATCCATTGAAGAAATCAATTGTTTGATTCCCATTCTCACCAACAGCAATCTCGAAATCGTCAAAGAAAAAATCAAAGAGTTTTTGAAATGACAACTTCTGCAGAACTGAAAGAATTATTGGCCCGCAAGGAACTGTTCATTTTTGATTTGGACGGAACCATGTTCAATTCATTGGGGGACTTGGCTCCCGCCGTGAATTACGCATTGAAAGTGTTTGGCGTTCAGCAGATTTCAAAGGATAACGTCAGAAGTTGCATCGGAAACGGATCCCGCAATCTTATTCGCAGGTCTGTAGCTTCAGGACTCATGTTTGCCGCAGGAAAGACTGCCGGCGAGCCCATTGCAGGTAAAAGCAGCGTCGAACATTTGGACGTTCGCGACAAGGAAGCCGTCAATATTATTCTGGAAAAAGCCGGTTTTGACGAAGCCAAAATTGACGAGGTTCTGAAGACTTATTCCAATTACTATTGGGATCATTGCACCGAAGATACAGTTCCCTACGAAGGGGTCATTGAAATCATCAAACGCATCAATGCAGCGGATTCCATCTGCGGCGCAGGCAAGAAACGCGCCGCCATGCTGACCAACAAGCCGGTTCTTCCCGCCAAGAAAATTCTAACGAAATTCGGGTTAATCGGTGGCGCAGAAAACCGCCCCGCGGACCTTATTTCCGCATACCTTTGCGGAGACACTTCACCGGAGCGCAAGCCCTCCCCTGCCGGCATTTTCGCCATCATGAATCAGTTCGGAATCACTCCCGAAAAAACGGTGATGATCGGCGACGATACTCCGGATGTGATGGCCGCCAAGAATGCAGGCGTCGATTGTATCACTCTACTGGAAGGTTTCGGCCGCCCCGAAAATCTTTTGCCCTTGGAGCCCCGCTATACCATTAGGCACATCAAGGACTTGCTGAAGCTGGTATAATAGGCCGCTCAGCCCTATTTATCCGACGATTCCGAAAATTCAAACGGAATGGTCACAGAGGTGATTCCGTCGGATTTTTCAAATTTCCAACGACTTACAGCCATCTTTATTTCTGCGTCAAAATCGTCATAACCAGTGGTTGATGATTTTACGACAGCATTGGTTATTGAGCCGTCAGGAGCAATGGTCAGCTGCAACACCAAGCGACCTTCAAATCCAGGCTTCTTTTTTAAGAACTTATTGTAAAGATGACGCAAGCCAGGTGTTCGCTGACGAAACACTTTCACAAGTTGCCCCCCCCCCAGATAGAGAACCTTTTGATTCAAGATCCTGTTCGGTAACTGTCTTTACAGTTGCTTTCACCTTTGACACCATGGGTGCACCATAAAGACAATCCCCAACAACAGGCATCGTTCCGTAGAGAACGGAAGTTCCCTGGACAACAATACTTTCTTGTTTTGGAAGATACTTGGAATCCTTGATTTCTTTTTTCAGCAGGGAGCTAGAAGAAATGTCCCTTGCAGGCTCCTCCTTTACAGATTCTCTCTTCTCAGCATTGTCGCAACCTGCCCACAGGGCGGCTGCAGTCATAAGGGCAAAACGGCCTAAGCATTTGTAGAAGAAACGAGCCATGTCTATAATATAAGAAAGTCCGAGCGGTGAGGGCCGCGATCTACAGCAAAAAGGTTTTTACAAGGATTTCCACTTCCTTGCGATCCAGCGGGATGCCGTCGCACTCCATAGTAAGAATCAGATTCTTGCCAGGAATAAAGCCGTTCTTGCTGTAGGTTCGCAACTTCATTACCGTTTTCATCGAGTAGTCCGAATCATCCATACGTCCTAAATGCTCCCACAAAAACTCCTGACGAGTCCGGAGATTCACGCAGGTGAAATCGGGATAGACCGGAATCAGCTTGCCGCCCGCGGCCTTCATTTGCTGAGGGAGCTCGTACTTGTAAGGAATGTTGTTTTTCGCGAGGATATCTGCAATAATCATCTCCGACTTGGAGCGCACCCGTTCCCCGCGGCTAGTGAGAAATTCCGGCTCCCCCTCCCGAAAAGATTTGCCCTTGTAAGGCAGCGCAAGCCAGCGAACCGCATATTGTTCATCAGAAAATTGCACCGGCAACACAAACTGACGACGATTTTTATGAAGTCGTTCAAAAACTTTGAGTGCATCACATTTGGCATACTCTTGCATGAATTTTTCAATCAGAGAAAGCTGCCTTTCCAGTTCCTTCAGCAAGGCTCCGTCATAATCCTTCTGGGCAAGTCTCTTAATGAATCTTATTTTATCCTTCGGGATATAAACACCATTGGAATCCGATGACGGAGAAACATGGTAGCAATGCCATTGTTTTCCATGCATGGCAACTCGCAAACGGCCAACAGGCGCATTCGCCAAAGATTTTCGTTTTTCAATGATTACGGCAAGTAGCGTCTCTGCTCTACTTTGCATTTCCGGCAAAAACTGATCCGGAGACAGGTTTTCAATCTGGTTCATAAAGCCTCTTAGGTTTTATGTCCATATATCAACGTAGGCACACTCGTGTCTAATCGAAAAACGTACAAATTTCAATGCTGAAAAAGTATTTTTTGGAAAAACAGCGGGCATTTTGCGGAAATAGGGAACCAAACAACTAATGAGCACAATTTTGGTACCCCAAAAATTAATTTGTACAAAACAAAATTAAACTATTTGAGTCTCACCGGGGTACTAATGTCACATCACCACCAAATTTAGTGCCCTACACCCACGCAGAAACA
Source organism: Fibrobacter sp. (assembly GCA_024399065.1). Taxonomy (NCBI): domain Bacteria; kingdom Pseudomonadati; phylum Fibrobacterota; class Fibrobacteria; order Fibrobacterales; family Fibrobacteraceae; genus Fibrobacter; species Fibrobacter sp. Next base: position 106,881 of record JAKSIB010000008.1, read on the forward strand.
CACCCCCAACAACAAATTTCGGTTAATTTGTCCGTAATTCAAGGTACCAAAGGGGTAATCAAAAGCTTTTTAGTACCCCATTTTGACCAAAACGTCTCTTCAATTTCAGCTTTCAAACCCAATGGAGCCCATTTATCACGAAAAGCGCCTTACCAGCCTCACCCGCAACAACCCTCATCCTAAAATTTTCTAAATTTTGATCCGAAAAAGAACTTTTATATACCCGCGCCCATGAAAAAATATTACTTGGCCACATACGGCTGCCAGATGAACGAGTATGATTCCGCCCTCATTGCCCAGCAATTGGACATGCGAGGTTGCATAGAGACCGGTGACATTGCCGAAGCCGATTTCATTATCGTCAACACCTGCTCCGTTCGCGAAAAAGCAGAAGATACCGCATTTGCCAACATCAGCAAGTACCGCAAGCTGAAAAAGGCCAACCCCGACAAGAAGGTGGTTGTCTGCGGCTGCATGGCCAAGAACCGCGGCCCGGAAATTCTCAAGCGACTGAAAGTGGTGAACTACGTCGTAGGTCCGGACCAGTACACCAAAATTCCTGAGCTTCTGCTGGACGGTCCTGAAAGCCCGCTGCACAAGACTCACCACCGTATGTTCCTGGATGAAGACATCACGGAAAATTACGTGGGCAATTACGCCAAGGTGAAGCACGACTTCAGCACTTTTGTGACTATCCAGCGCGGCTGCAACAAGCGCTGCAGCTACTGTATCGTTCCTTACCTCCGCGGCCCCGAAAAGTACCGCGACATGGACGACGTTTTGACGGAAGTCAAGAAGGCCGCGGACAAGGGCATTAGCGAAATCATGCTTTTGGGCCAGACGGTAAACGCCTACAAGAACGGCGACCACAATTTTGCAGACCTGCTTACCAAGGTTTCTGAAATCGGAGGCATCCAGCGCATTCGCTTTACAAGCCCCCATCCCCGCCATTACACCAACGAACTGATCGACGTTCTGTTGAACAACCCCAAGGTTTGCCACTACGCCCACATTCCTATCCAGAGTGGTAGCGACGCCATGCTTAAGAAGATGCGCCGCCAGCACAATATGGAACAGTACATGAGCGTCATTGAGCAGCTCCGCAGCAAGGACCCGTACTACGCCATTTCTACCGACGTGATCTGCGGTTTCGTAGGCGAAACAGACCAGGATTTTGAAGACACCATGAAGGCTTTTGAAGCCTGCCAGTTCGATACCGCCTACATGTTCATCTACAGTCCGCGTAAGGGTACCGAGTCCTACAAGGAACAGGAAACCTTGACCGCCGAAGAAAAGTTGGCTCGTCACACTCGCCTGGTTGAACTTCAGAACGAAATCACCAAGAAGCGTAACGAGATGATGCTTGGCCGTACCGAAACCCTGCTGGTGGAAGGCGGATCCTCCCGCGACAATGCGGAACTGATGGGCAAGACCGACAACTTCAAGAAGGTCATCTTCAAGCCCACCCGTATCGTAAAGCCGGGGGACTACGTGAAGGTTAAAATTGACGACATCCGCGGATGGACTCTTCGCGGAACACTTTTAGATTAAGTTTGACAGATTGAGACTTTGGGAGAAATAAAGTGAAAACTAAACTCGCAGTTCTTTTGTCTACAATGATGGCTGTTTGCGCAGGCGCTCAAACTGCAAAGACCATGGCTGACGCACAGAAGGCCTACGTTTCCGGCAACTGGAAGGAAGCAGCAGCAGCCTACGCAGCCGTTTGCCCCAAGGAACCTCAGGACAAGCAAGCCGAATGCTGGTTGTGGAACGTTCTCGCCCTTTCCCAGACAGGCGAAGCAAAGTCCTTCAAGGAAGCAGGCAAGCGTTTGGATAGTTTGATCCAGGTGGTCAATCCGCAGCAGTCCCTCTATTCCGACTTGCTCATGACCAGCGCCCAGTTCCGTCTTTACCTCGGCAAGTACGACAAGGCTGCAGAACATTTGATTCAGGCCATTGAAACGGCCCACCCCCACCAGTACGTGGTCCTGCAGAAGGTTTGCCAGGCCGTGAAGACAAAGTTCCATTCCGATGATCTTGCAGAACGTTGCGAAAGTTTGAAGAACCCGCCAGTTGAACAGCCCAAGGCAGCTGAAGCAACTACAGCACCTGCACAGCCGGCACAGCCCGCAACCGCCCCGGCTCAGGAAGCACAGCCCGTAGTTACATCTTCTTCATCTGCAGCCGCACTGGTCGCTCAAGCTGAACAGCCCAAGACTGAACCAGCAAAGGTCGAACAGAAAACTGAACCCGCTAAGGCAGCTTCCTCCAGCAGCGCCGCAGCAACATCAGCAGCCGTAGCCCCGGCATCCTCCGCCGCACCAGCACCCGCAGTGCAACCTGCACAGCCCGCCGTTGCACCCGCACAGACCGCGGCATCTTCCGCACCGGCTCAACCCGCCCAGCAGGCAGCACCGGCAACTGCAGCACAGCCGGCAGCAGCCGCAGCACAAGAATACTGGGTCCTCCAGTTGGGAGCCTTCGGTGTCAAGGATAACGCAACCTTGTTAGTTTCCACTCTCAAAAAGCGTAAAATCCAGGCTAACATCGTGGAACAATTGCGCGGTGAAAGAACCCTCTACTTAGTCCAGACCGGCCATTTCGCTACCAAGGACGAGGCCGTGGACTACGGAGCAAAGCAACTTGCCCCCCTAAAAGTGGAGTTTCAGCCCCTTTTTAAGAAATAATTTTACATAAAACGGCTTTTTTTTAACGTTTTCACCTACAAAAAAACGAAAACTGTTCTATATTTGATGCAACCCCAGCCGGGGTGGTGAAATTGGTAGACGCGCCGGACTCAAAATCCGGTAGAGGTGACTCTGTGAGGGTTCGATTCCCTCCCCCGGCATTAAAGGATTGAAGGAAGAAAAATCATGTTGAATTGGCGTAAATCCATTGCGGCTGTACTCCTTTGCGGGTCCTTCGTGTTCGCCCAATATGATGACGAAGCTTCCTCTGAGAGCTACTCCTACGGCTCTGAAGAAACCGCCGAAGAATCTGTCGGTGAAGCAACCGCTTCCGACGACGAATGGAAGGGTTTCAATTACGAAGAAATGGGTCTTACCCAGTGGGAATTCCAGCAAGCTAAGCAAGAAGGCATCTCTCGCGACAAGTTGACTCGACTCGTCGAGATGGGCGTTCGTCCTTCCGAGTACATTCAGAAACCCTGGGAAAAGATGGGCGTTTCTGAAGAAGAATGGCTTGGCAAGCGTTCCAAGGGCCTCGAAGACGCAGACATCGACCGTTCTTACCGTTATCGCCACGGAGACCAGAATTACGCTTACCTGTCCCTGTTGGTTCCGTCCCTTTACCAGTGGAAGACCGAGAATTCCTCCAAGGCTATTTGGATGGACGCTCTTTGGGTAGCAAGCGTAGGCGCAACCATTTATCTCGCAGCTTCCGGTGAAACTTACTGGTGGTACGGCTTGATCGCAGTAGCAGGCGCACACATTTGGTCCTTCGCAGATGCATTCTTCAGCACTCAGTGGGACAGCAACCCGGACGCAAATCGTTTCAGCTACGGTATCATTCCTTCTCCTGCTAGCGACAACGCAAGCATGGGCGTTACCGGCTTCTTTAACGTAAAGTTCTAAGCTCTAAAATGCAGCTGGAATTACTTAAAAGCAAAATCCATCGTGCAACAGTAACCGACGCGAACCTCAACTACGAAGGTTCCATTACCATCGCACGCGATCTGATGGACGCTGCAGGAATTCTTCCTTTCGAAAAAGTCGGCGTTCTCGACGTGAACAACGGTTCCCGCCTCGACACCTACGTTATCGAAGGTCCTGCAAAGTCCGGCGTTATCTGCCTCAACGGTGCAGCAGCCCGTTTGGTCCAGCCAGGTGATTTGGTCATCATCGTCGCCTACGCAACCATGAGCGAAGAAGAAGCCAAGAGCTGGAAGCCCACCGTCATTCACGTTAACGGCAAGAACGAAATCGTCTAAGATTTGCCAGATAATTTGGAATTAAAGGCGTTTGGCTCTGGCCGACGCCCTTTTCTATATTCCAGACATGCGCCTTTGGCCCTTTATCTTGTGTCTGGTTTTAACCGTGTCCGCATCCTTTGGAGAGCCTCCCAAGGACAGTTCTGCCGCATCGAAACAAGTGGTCCCCGCAGACGCCCCGGAAGACACTGTCTACATGGTCTATGATAGCGGAATTCCCTGGAACAGGGAACACTTCGACCCCGCTCGCCTTTACAAGCACGAAACCTTTGATCAGGCACTGAAAGCAGCCTACACTTACTCCATCAATTTTGTCGGTGGAAGCTTCGGTTCCTTCGCATCCCAGAGTTTCATGGCCCACCTAGCCTATGAATTTTCTCCAGACCTTCACCTCTACGCAGATCTTGGAATTTGGATGCCCATGTACGCCAATCTCAAGTTCGGAGCGCCCATCGCCAAGGAGGACATGCGGCAAGGCCGAGTCCAGTTCATCCTCCCGGACATAGAACTGGAATACAAGCCCACGGAAAACACCAGTTTCCGCCTCATGTTCATCAACGAAAGGGACGCAATCAAGGCTTACGGGCCTAGAAGATACTACTACGGCCACTGCGACGGCTGGAGAAATTCTATCTTTTGCCCGTGAAAATGCGACTAATCATTTGCCTTATTTTTTTCCTTGTGTTTGCCGGTTGCGAAGAAGAAAAAGCGCAGCCCCAAAAGGTGCAGGAAATCAAGCGCACCTACAAAGGTGACGTGGAGCTTTTGAATAGTTGCGGTATGCCCGGTGCAGCCGCCAAGATGAAGGTGTATCTCAGGGATAACGGTTTCGATGTAGTCAGCACAAGAAACGACATCGTTCAAAACTACGAACAGACCGTCCTCGTCCTCAGAAATCCGGAATGGGAAGGCGCGCAAGCCTTGGCCAAGGCACTCAAGACCGACAACGTCATGACTGTTATCAGCAAGAGAGCCTTGGTGGATGCATCCGTGTATATCGGAAAGGATTTAAAACAAATAGTAGAACCCGAACAGGGAGAATAAAATGACAACAAAGAAGCTAGACTTGCCGGAATCTATCCAGCTTGGTGCAAGCATTCTGTTCGAGCTCCGCGCTCAGGACATCCAGCTCATCGACCTTCGCGGCATCAAGGACGTAACCGACTACTTCCTGATCGCCACTTGCGAAAGCGAAGCCCAGATGCAGGCTATTCTGAACGAACTCCACAAGGAATTCAAGTCCAACAAGATTCCTACCGTTGGTGTTGAATACAAGGAAGGCGTTCGCTGGGCCGTATTCGATGCTGGTCTTGACCTGATGGTCCACCTCTTTGAAGAAGAAAAGCGTGCTGAAATTTCCCTTGACCGTCTCTATGCCGACGGCAAGATTGTAACACTGGAAGAAAAGGACTTCGTCAAGAAGACCGAAACCAAGAAGAGCGACGACAATGAACTCGTTTGAGCAAGAAATCGCAAGCGCATTGGAAGCTACCGGCAGCTTTACTGCCGAAGCAGCTCTCAAGCTTATCTCCGTGCCGCCTGATACCACTCACGGCAACTTTACCATTCCCTGCTTCTCCCTTGCAAAGGTCATGCGCAAGGCTCCGAAGATGATCGCAGAAGACCTGGCAGCCCAGGTAAAACTTCCCGCAGGTCTCTCCAAGGTTGAAGCTGTCAACGGCTACCTCAACTTCTTCATCGACCGTGGTTTCCTCGCCAAGTCCACCTTGGACGAAATCGCCGCCAAGGGTTTGAACTACGGCCATCAGGAATCCAACGGCAAGGTTGTCTGCATTGACTTCAGCTCCCCCAACATCGGTAAGGAACTTGCCTTCCACCACCTCCGCTCCACCATGATCGGAAACTCCCTCAGCCGCATCTACAAGGCTGCAGGTTACAAGGTGGAACGTATCAACCACTTGGGCGACTGGGGTACTGCATTCGGTAAGTTGATCGTCATGTACTTGCGAGAAAAGCTTCCCACCGACCAGGCCACCCTCGACGCTCTCACCGTCAAGGAACTGAACATCCTTTACGCAGCCTTCTCCAAGGCTTCCAAGGAAGAGCCTGGTCTTGAAGACGAAGCTCGCGCCGCCTTTACCAAGCTGGAACAGGGCGACGAATTCTACCGCACTCTGTGGACCGCATTCCGCGCAGCAACACTCAAGGAACTGATGCGCATTTACGACATGATGGGTGTTGGCTTCGACCACTACACAGGCGAATCCTTCTTCGAAGACAAGATTCCCGCCATCCTGGACGAACTCCGCGAAAAGAATTTGATGGTGAAGTCCAACGAACTGGACGTGGTGATGCTGGACGAATTCGACTTGAATCCGTGCCTCATCCGCAAGAGCGACGGTTCTACTTTGTACGCAACCCGCGACTTGGCTGCAGCAAACTACCGCATGAAGGAATACAACTTCGACAAGTGCCTTTATGTTGTTGACCTCGGCCAAGCACTCCACTTCAAGCAGGTGTTCCACGTGCTGAAGAAGATGGGTCGCGAATGGTACACCAACATGTACCACATCCCCTTCGGCGTTATCCTCCAGATGGTGGACGGCAAGTGGGAAAAGGGCAAGACCCGTACCGGTACCGCAAGCCTTTTGCGCGACGTGATTGACGCTGCCCAGAAGAAGATTCTGGAATTCATCGATGCTAAGAATCCGGAACTGGAAAACAAGGAACTGATTGCCCGCCAGATCGGTATTAGCGCACTCACCTTCAACGACTTGAAGAACAGCCGCTTGAAGGACGTCCGCTTCGACTGGGACGCAGTAATGAGCTTCGAAGGCGACACAGGTCCGTACGTTCAGAACGCACACGTGCGTCTCTGCAGCATCATGCGCAAGGCTGGCTACACTGTTAACGTTTCCGACGTTGACTACGCCCAGCTCACCGATGATCATGCCTACAGCTTGATTAACATCCTCGCAAAGAAGGGTGACAAGATTCTCACTGCAGTCAAGGACGACGAGCCCAGCGTTCTCGCCCAGTATGCATTGGAAATCGCAGAAGCCGCACACAAGTTCATCCACGAAGACCGCGTGCTCGGCAGTGCTGAAGAAAAGTCCCGTCTGTTCCTCGTACAGTCCACCCAGATTGTACTTGAAAACGTTCTGGACCTCCTCGGCCTCTTCCCGATTCGTTCCATGTAATGGACACGAGGTGCGAAGAGCCACGTGGCCTCCTCGCCCCGAGTCTCAGGAAAATCAAAAAAAAGACCCGCGATTTTTTCGCGGGCCTTTTTTTACTTGTCTTTTAAAAAGTCACTGAACTAAATTAGTCACCGTTGATGCAACGGACAGAGTAAGCGTTGGTCTTGCTAGGAACCAGCTGACGAACCATCTGATCGCTCATGCGGCCCATGGACCAGAGCCAAATGGTTTCGTTGCGACCATTCTGTGCAGACCAAAAACCAGCATATTCACCCATGTCTTCATAACGGACCGTAGACTTACCAATAACCTTACGATAGCCGGAAGAGAAAATGGAGAAACCATATTCGTCGGTACCGCCACCGCCCTGCCAACCGGTGGTAGCCTTCATCTTCTTTGCGAAAGCTTCACACTTGTCAACACCGTCGTAGCAATGGGTAAGACCGGTCAGCAAGTCGTGCCATTCGCGGTCACGGGGCAGATGCCAACCAGACGGGCAAGCCTTGCGGGCACCTTCCAAGTCATAAAGACGACCACTGCGCATGCAGTAGGAATCCTTGTCTTCGTAGCACCAGGAATGACCATCTACATTGAAGTTAACGTTCTGTGCGAACCATTCACGACCTTCTACCTTGATGGTACGGTAAACCTGACCATCGCGGGGATCCTTGAAGAAACCGGAAACTTCCCTAAGGGCAGCACGATGTTCCTGTTCTGCCTTGCGGAATTCGGCCACCTGCTTACGCTGATACTTTTCACGGCCTTCCAATTCAGCAGCCCATGCAGCCTGAGCCTGGGGGTCAGTAAACTTGATCTTAAGATCGCTCAAAGCGTAAAGATCGTCACCGCAGGCAAGGTCCACACCAGCAATGTTGATGATGTACTGAGATTCAGACTTGTTCTTGCCCTTGCCGGAAGTGAATGTACGGGGCTTGTCAAAATAGGAAATCCAGGCTTCCTTGGTGCTGTTGCAATCGCCTTCGAAATCAGTCTTTTCGATTCGATCTGCAGGAACAGTCATGTTACCAGCAACGGAGAATGCGAATAAACTATCGTTCACCTTGAAGGAAACCGGCTGAACACTCTGATAATGGGTGTACTTGCCAAGGCGAATATTGCCTTCGATTTTTGCAGAGGTGTAGTCACCTTCACCTTCTGCCTTATAGATTGCGTCCCAGGTTTTCGGTGGAATAGCAAAGGAGCTAGCAGCGGCAACACCGAGAACGGCAATAAGAGTCTTCTTGAAATTCATTTTGATCTCATCCTAAATTTAAGACAAGGTCAAAATTAGCTTTTTTCACCTATTTCTTAAAGTATTTTTTTGGTAACCTTTTCAAATTCCGTTGTAGCCATTACATAATTTTTTCTAGTTTTCTCAACATGGCTATTACACGTTACATTTTGCAGATTCATTGCCCTGACCAAAAGGGCCTTATTGCCGGTACCACTCAAGTCCTCGCCAAGGCTGGCGCAAACATTGTGGACTTGCAGCAGCATACCGCCAAGGACATCGAAACTTTCTTCCTCCGTGCAGTTTTTGAAGCAGACTCCGACAACATCGAAGAAGTGCGCAAGCACCTGGAAACTTTGGAAGGTCACCTCCAGTTGAACTGGAAGTTGTTCGACACCACCAAGGTGGAACGCGTGGCCATTTTCGTTTCCAAGACCGACCACTGCCTTTACGACCTGCTCCTAAAGCACCGCGACGGCGACCTTCCCTGCGAATTCAGCTGCATCGTGGGCAACCACACTGACCTCGCAGCCGTGGGCGGCTCCTTCGGCGTTCCGTTCTACTATGTTCCGTCCAACCCGGACAAGAGCATCCCGGAAAACCGTTTCCGCGAAATCATCGCCGAAACCAAGACCGACACCGTGGTTCTCGCCCGTTACATGCAGATTCTCTCTGCAGCTTTCACCGAAGAATTCAAGTACCGCGTCATCAACATCCACCACGGCTTCCTCCCCGCCTTCAAGGGTGCAAAGCCCTACCACCAGGCATGGAACAAGGGTGTGAAGATTATCGGCGCAACAGCACACTTCGCCACCGAAGATTTGGACCAGGGTCCGATTATCGCCCAGGATATCCAGCGCGTTCCTGAAACCGCAAGCATCAGCGAACTTGTAGAATTGGGTAAGGACATCGAAAAGCGTACCCTTTCCCAGGCCCTCAAGCTCTGGCTTGAACACCGCGTATTCGTTTACGGTGGCCGTACCTTTATTCTCTAGGAGACAACCATGTCCGACGAAATTAAAAACGAAAATCCTGAAGTAGACGCTCCCGTTACTGAACTGGACATCGCTACCGCTGTTACCCCGGAACCGGAAAAGCCCGCTGCACCGCAAGCAGCACCGCAGGATCCGTCCGTCACCCAGCCCCAGGTCATCATCCAGAAGGAACGCAGTTTCTCCCACTACGTGGGCTTCGCCATCCTTTTCGTGCTCTGCGTCTGTTTCTACTTCGCACCGGGCATCGCCCTCACCTATGCCATCAACTTGATTCCTGGCGTCACCATCGTGGGTATGACCTCCTGGATCATCTGCGCCATTTTCAGCGTGGTCATCTGGTTGATTTTCAAACTGAAGATCAAGGGTTTCAAGAAGTCCTTCTACTTCTACATCGGAGCCTGCGTCCTGGTTTTGGCTATTCTCATTGGCGCTGAAGTCATCACAGAACAGACCAACGTCTTCGCAGACCTTGTTGCCATGCTGACAGGCGGCAACATCTAATTTTTTCCGAGGTTTTCACAATGACCAAGACTGACGCATTCGTTAATTTTCTCGTTGAATCCGGCGCTTTGAAGTTCGGTGACTTCGTTACCAAGAGCGGCCGCAATACTCCGTATTTCATCAATACCGGAGAATTCCGTACTGGCGCATCTCTTTCCAAGCTGGCAGAATTCTACGCGGCAGCATTTGTTGAACATTTCGACGGCAAGGCAACCAACCTCTACGGTCCGGCTTACAAGGGCATTCCCCTGTGCGCAGCCACTGCCATGAAGTTGTCCGACGTCTATGCCAAGAACCTTACCTTTACATACAACCGTAAGGAAGTCAAGGACCACGGCGAAGGCGGTTCCCTGGTGGGTTACAAGTACGCAGAAAAGACCAACGTTGTGATCATCGAAGACGTGATTACTGCAGGTACTTCCGTGAACGAAACTCTCCAGATCCTCAAGAACATCGAAAATGCCAACGTGATTGGTCTCTTGATTTCTGTGGACCGTAAGGAAAAGCTGGACAACGGCAAGTCTGCACTCCAGACCGTTCAGGACGAATACGGCATCGAAGCTCATTCCATCGTAAACATCAACGATATTATCGCCTTCCTGGAAAAGGAAGAAAACCGCAAGGCCATCAACGCTCCGGAAGGCATCCTGGAAAAGGTTTACGCCTACCGCGAACAGTGGGGTGCCAAGTAAATCGTAATAGAAGGTTACGATTTACCAATTATTAATTATTAATTATTAATTATTAATTATGAATTATGAATTACGAATTACAAGTTTCCAACTTTTCTTCGTAATTCGTGATTTGTAGTTTATGGGGTAACGGCGGTTCTGTGTTTATGTGGAAGTTTTCAGTTTCCATTTGTTTTGCTTTGGCTTGCATTCTTTCAGGGTGCAGCCAAACTTATCAATGGAGCAAAAAGCATCCCGACTACAAACAAGCTCCCTATGGAGAATTAGCGGTTGCCGGTGTACAGGACGCCTTTGTCCTCACACGTTCTGGGTGGTTCGCCAAACGTTTGAATGTCAGTCCCGACAGCATCCAGATTTTGGGCACACAATTCTGCGCCCAGTCCATGCTGAACGAATTGAAAGGCGCCTACAGCAAGCTCAACATCCTCCCCGAAAACGCGCTCGCCGACTCTCCCGAAGAGAGTCAGAAACTGGATGACCGCATTTTCATGAAGGGAAAGCTCCCTGAACAAGGGGTATTCATCAAGGACAGCGCAGGCAATATTCCGCCGAGAATCCTGATAATACACGAAGTCATCGTCGGCACCGACCTGAACCGAGAAAGTTTCTTCGACTACGCTTTGATTCACAACGAAAGTCCAGAACGTACCGCAGCCCAAAACATCAGTGCCATTGTGTCCTACACTCTTTGGGACAATGAGAAACAACGGCCTCTTTTCAGTGCCGTTGATGAAATCCAGCACCCGGTTCTCATGATGACCTGGGCTGACATGGAAACGTTGGTACGTTTGGCCGTTTCAGAAATCCGTAAGAACTTGTACATGGGGACTAAATGAAGAAATTGAAGTCCCTAATCATGTTCCTGCTGGTATTTGTTGCAACATTCTCTGCAACTGTTTCCGCCAGTGACGTTTTTTTCAATTCCCGATGGACGCTCTGGGAAAATGCAGACATTCTTATTTGGACAAACGACAAGGAACTGGCCATCGACCCGAGAGAATTCTGTCTTTCCCTCCGCAGAAACAACATGGCCATTGGCGAGCCCAAATGCCGCACCCTAGGCGAATGGGAACGAGACTCCATAGCCGCCCGCTATGCAAGCTGGCTCAGCTACAATATGGAACCGGGGCTTTCTTCAAACTATTTGAAAGCCCGACATCCGTACATGAGCGCGAAGATCCAGGAACTTGAAGATAAAATCGTCATGTACATTGCAGACAAAGGAAATGTTCTGCAGATTGCCATTTTCGATGAGACGTCATCCGAACCGAAAGCCGCCGGCACCGTACAAAAGAAAGCCGACAAGATTGCCCTGGGCGACGACATCGCAAGCACATTCTTTGACCGCAAAACTTCCCGCCGTTTAAGCAAGGAAGAACGTCAAAAGAAAATGACAGAACCTGACGACTACTACAAGGAAGTTCCCAACGTCCGCGCCTGGGGAGGTTTCTCCGTAGGCTACGCCCAGGCCCAGGTTCCTCTGACGCCTTACAACTGGGTCCATAGGCATGTCGAAAGCCAGGTACGCAACTACCGAATCACCCGAGATTCCGTAAGCCTCTGGAATTTCATCGACGATTCCACCCCGCTATTTACATTGTACGCAGGCGCCATCTGGTACGGTTTCATCGGTGGCGAAATTTTCTACCGCTACAGCAATCACGTCGTAAAGACGGACAAACGCGACACCGTTTACAACGAATTGGATCACTGGGATTTCGGCCAGCATGAAATCGGTTTGAACGTCATGTTCTCCAAAACTTTCGCACCCATCAAGTTGATGGACATACACCTGTTCGGTTTCCTTGGCTTCCAATACAGTTTCTACGCCGAAAATATCGGAGTAAAAAAAGATGTCGAGCTTCCGTCAAAAGCCTACAGGGCTCGCGTAAAGTTTGAGGACGTCTACAAGGGAGCGCTCCTCGGAGGCGGAAGCCAATTTGTATTTGCAAAGCACTACGGTTTCAGCGTCCGCACAGGTATATCCAGCCGCGGCAAGAGCGTCTACACGGAACCATCTCCTGACGCAGGCATCGAGCCCACAATTATCGGTGCCATGACCGTAGACTGGTTTATCAATTTCGGCCTAGAATATCACTGGGATTTGTAAGAGATTCGCATAAGGGGGGCTGTTATTTTTCTACATTACCGCCCACTATGAGTGAAAATCAAGAAGTTGTAAAAGAAGAAAAAGTTAATCCGTTTTTGACACCGATTAACATTATTGAGCCCGAGAACAAGCTCCCCGACTATACTTTTGACATGTTGCCGGCCGAACAAAAGGCCATCCTTACCAAGCACGGTTGGACCGACCTGATGCCGGTTCAACGCAAGACCATGCCCTATATGCTTGCAGCTCGCGATATGCTGGTGCAGTCCAAGACAGGTTCCGGCAAGACCGGCGCATACGTTCTTCCCCTTTTGCAGGTTATCGTTCGCGACCATCTGTTCCCCCAGGCATTGATTTTGGTGCCGACCCGCGAATTGGCCATCCAGGTACAGGACGAAGTGCAGAAACTTTCCGAAGGTACAGGCATCAAGTCCGTTGCAATTTTCGGCGGCGTTTCCTATGAACCTCAGCTGAAGGCTCTCAAGGAAGGCGTCCATATTATCGTTGCTACCCCGGGTCGTTTGATGGACCACGTAAGCCGCGGTAACGTAGATTTTCTGGACATTCGCGACCTCGTCCTGGACGAAGCCGACGAAATGCTCTCCATGGGTTTCTATCCTGACATGCAGAAGATCCGCAAGTATCTTCCCAAGCAGATTGCCTGCACCATGTTCAGCGCCACCATTCCTCAGACAGTGAAGGCCCTCGCCCGCGAATTTCAGCGTCCGTCCGCAGAATTCCTTTCCCTGTCCTACGACAAGGTGATTGCAAACAACCTGGAACACCGCTGGTACTCCTGCGACGTGATGGACAAGGATTCCATGACCATCAAGGTGCTGGAATACGAAAATCCCGAAAGTTGCATGATTTTCTGCAACAAGAAGTGCGACGTGAGCTATCTTGAACAGGTTTTGTCCGGCTATGGTTTTAACGTTGGCGCCCTTTCTGGCGACGTTTCCCAGAACCTTCGTGAAAAGACTCTTAATGCATTCCGCGACAAGAAGCTCCGTATCCTGATTTGTACAGACGTTGCCGCCCGCGGTATCGATGTGGACCACGTTACCCACGTTATCGTCTACGATCATCCGGATGACCACGAAGTCTACGTCCACCGTAGTGGACGTACGGCCCGTGCAGGCCGTAGCGGCGTCTGCATTTCCCTCATCACTCCGGTGGAGGAAATCGAAATCAAGAAGACCGCCGCAGACTTCGGCATCAACTTCATCAAGCAGGAACCTCTCACCAACGAAGCAATCGCCCAGAAGGTTGCTGAACGCACCAAGAAGCAGTTGCAGGAAGTCAGCAAGCATTTCGGTGGTCAGAAGGCCAAGGAACGCATCAGCCACTTCATCCCGCTGGCCAAGGAACTGGCAAACGGCAGTCAGGATGACCAGATGCTCCTCGCCTACCTGCTGGATCGTTACGTTTGGAAGAAATAGAAGGCACGAGGTACGAGGCGCGAGCTCGGCACCCAAGGGTGCCTAGAGGAAACGTCCCAAAGACCTCAAGCCTCAAAGTGAGCACCACAGATAACCTCGAGCCTGAAGCCTCGAACCTGGAACCTAAATATGGCAAAGATTAAAGTAAAGAACGCTAAGGAAATTGAACTCATCCGCGACGCAGGCGCCCTCGCTGCAGAAACCCTGGTCCGCGCAGGTGAAATGTGCAAGCCCGGCGTAAGCACCTTGGAAATCGACGAATTCATCGGCGACTTCACTCGCAAGAACAAGGGCATTTCCGCTTGCATGGGTTATCACGGCTATCCCCGTTATGCCTGCATCAGCATCAACGAAGTTGTTTGCCACGGCATTCCCAACGCCAACACCATCCTCAAGGATGGCGACATCGTGAACATCGACATCACCACTATCCTTCAGGGCTACCACGGTGACACTTCCGCAATGTTCTGCGTAGGCAAGGTTTCCAACATTGCCCAGGAACTGGTGGATACCGCAAAGTTCGCCATGGAAGAAGGCATCCGCGCCGCTGGCGAACAGGGCGCTCGTTGGAGCGACATTGGTTGCGCCATCCAGGACGTAGCCGACGAACACGGCTTTAGCGTTGTTGAAGACTACTGCGGTCACGGCATTGGCCGCGGCTTCCACGAAGAACCTCTGGTCCTCCACTTCCGCAATTCCGAACGTTGCCCCTTCATTGAAATCGGCAACGTCTTTACCGTGGAACCCATGCTCAACGTGGGCCGCCCCGGCACCAAGACCCTCTCCGACGGTTGGACCGCAGTGACCCGCGATGGCTCTCTCAGCGCCCAGTGGGAACACACCGTTGTCCGCACCAAGAACGGCATTGAAATCTTGACCCTGCCCCGCTAAGCGAAAAACGGAGTCTCGTCAAAATGTCCCTGCTAACGAACTTTCGTGACAAGGCGGTTGAGAAATTCGTCCGGAACCACGAACTTGTAAAAAAGTTCGGTGACGTCCAGACCATTTCTATTGATTCTGAAAAAGGAATCATTGATACAACCGTCCTGCTCCACGGGGAAATCGCCCCCATCAAGTTCCGCGGCTACTATTATTTTGACGACACCGACAAAGGCACCGACATCGTCATCCGCAAAATTACCTGTGAAAGGCAGTGGATCGATACGGCTCTGGACTACTGGCTAGGCGACAAAACCTTGCGCTATTCCATACCAGGCCTTGCCGGTGGCATCGCAAAGTTCTTCTTTTAGTATATTTCAAGCATACCCTCACGGTATGCTTTTTTTATTGGAGTCTATATGGAACAGAAAGAAAATGTCACTGCAGAGAAGTTGAAAGATAAGGTCGCAAGCATTCTTTTCGACCTGCTTACCGACATTCCCGAATCCCTCTATGGACAGAACAACAACCCCGACGAAAAGGTCAAGCATCTTACGCGTCAGGCTGCGTTCAAGGCAT
The DNA here is from genome assembly GCA_024399065.1 of Fibrobacter sp. Taxonomy (NCBI): domain Bacteria; kingdom Pseudomonadati; phylum Fibrobacterota; class Fibrobacteria; order Fibrobacterales; family Fibrobacteraceae; genus Fibrobacter; species Fibrobacter sp. Next base: position 122,417 of record JAKSIB010000008.1, read on the forward strand.
CTACCGTCAGTGCCACCCTTTCTATTCCTGCAGGCATCACCGGCATCCTCACCTCCATCCCGGACATTGCCGCCGTATGGCGCATCCAGGCTCAGTTGGTTTCCGACATTGCCGCATCCTATGGAAAGCTGGCCCAGCTCAGCCGGGAAGCTATGGTTTGGTGTCTGTTCCGCCATAGCGCCGCCTCCCTTTTGCGCGACGTGGCCGTCCGCACCGGGAGCCGCCTGGTCATCCAGAAACTTTCAATGAGTGCCCTCCAGAAACTGGTCCAGAAGTTGGGCCTCAAGATTTCCCAGAAGTTGCTGAGCAAGGTCGTCCTCCGCGCCATTCCAGCCATCGGCGCCATCGGTAACGGAGCCTACGCTTATTACGACACCAAAGAAGTGGGAAAAACCGCAGCAGCCTACTTCAAGGCTCTTTCCGACCAAGTCCCCGATATTACCGAGGCTGAAATCGTCTCCCCCGACGAAAAGACCAACGACAAGTAAGGCAAATCATGCAGGCGGCGGCCTCGTTCCTCAAAAAGCATGCTATTGAAATTTCGCTAGTAGCAATCCTGCTGGCGTTTTTTTACATTTTCTGCATATAGCGAAGTCATTCCCGTCAATGACGGCAAGGGCGTAGATGGAGAGTTCTATTACAGCGTAGCCAAAAGTTTTCTTGACGACTTCGGAACCGTAGGTTACGGCAACTTCCGCATCCAGCGAATCTTTCCCTTCTGCCTCATCAACATTTTCCTGGTTTCCTACTACTATCTTCTGAAAAATAAGACCGTCTTGTCCATCGCCGTGGCCATGCTTGGGCTACTGAACTGGCCCACCGTCACCTACTCCCTGATGTTGCAGACTCTCTTTAGCAACTCATTCCCCAAGGATGCCAAGGTTATAAAAATCAATCCCGGCAAGACCTTCGCAACCCCATAAGCATTCCGATGATCCTAGCCAGCCTTGTGGCGGAAGCGGGACTGCTCTATATAATAATGAGGAACATTTCCTACCGTTTCCCCACCCCGATGGATTTCATCCGTAACACCAACTGGAAACTTCTGGCCGCCACGGCCATCCTCCTTATTATTGTTACCGTGGTCCTGAAAGTCTTCTCCAACGGGGCCTTCTACTTTAACGGTTCGGCATTTATCCTCCAGTCCATCCCCCGGCCACGCCCTGGTATTTTTCGTTTTCTTCTTTTTTGCCGTGGATAGCGAAGCTAGGCACATCATTCCCTACCGTCCCCTTTTGATCGTCCCCCTGGGATCCATTCTGGACCAAAGAAATATTTCCCTGGAGAAAGCCCTTTCCCTGACCAGCATCCAGCTTGCCCTGAGCCATTTCTATTATCCCATCAATTCCGCCGGTTTTGAGGAACTGTTCAATAACGGGGATTTTGCAAATCCAGTGGTCCAGCGCTACATGATGAACTACGGACCTTGGGTAAATGGCGAATTTTTCCTGTTTTGGGCAATATTATGGGCAATTTGCGCAATTTTGCTCTACGTAAAACACCCCCGCCCTTGAACGACTCATAAATTTTTCTATCTTTGGGCGCAACTCAAATAAACATCAACTCCATTTGTGGAATAAAATATGAAAAACATTACTACCCACAGAAATATTGGTATTTCTGCTCACATCGACTCCGGTAAGACCACTCTTACCGAACGTATCCTCTACTACACCAAGCGTATTCACGCTATCCACGAAGTTCGTGGTAAGGACGGTGTCGGTGCCACGATGGACTCCATGGAACTCGAACGCGAACGCGGCATCACCATTCAGTCTGCTGCTACCTTCGCAAGCTGGACCCACACCAAGTCTGGTGAAGCAGACACCATCAACATCATCGATACCCCGGGGCACGTGGACTTCACTATCGAAGTTGAACGTTCTCTCCGTGTGCTTGACGGTGCTATCCTCGTTCTTACCGGCGTGGAAGGCGTTCAGTCTCAGTCTATTACCGTTGACCG